>DATJVF010000028.1:0-4352 GCA_035501995.1 Anaeromyxobacteraceae bacterium | reverse complement strand
GACCCTCGACCGAGCGCAAGGAGGGCCGGTCCATGATCTCGGCCGCCGACACCGGCCCGCCCCGCAGGCGCTCGGCGGCGAGCGCGGCGCGCTCGATGTCCGGGAAGAGCATGAGGGCGCTCGCGCGGTGCGGATGCTCTTCCACCGTGCGCAGGGTCACCTCCGAGATGAACCCCAGGGTCCCCTCGGAGCCGACCATGAGGTGGGAGAGGATGTCGAAGGGATCCTCGAAGTCGAGGAAGGCGTTGAGGCCGTACCCGGTGGTGTTCTTGATGCGGTACTTCTCGCGGATGCGCCGGGCCAGGGCGAGGTCGCCCCTCACCTCGTCGCGCAGCCGCGCGAGGCCCTCCACCACCTCGCGGTGCGAGGCCTCGAAGGCGGCCCGCGAGGCCGGGTCGCCCGTGTCGAGCCGGCTGCCGTCGGCGAGCACGAGCTTCAGGCGCTCCAGCGTCCGGTAGCTGTTCTGCGAGGTGCCGCAGCACATCCCCGAGGCGTTGTTGGCGACGATCCCGCCGATCATGCAGGCGCCGATCGAGGCCGGGTCGGGGCCGATCTTGCGCCCGAACGGCGCGAGCGCGGCGTTCGCCTCCGCGCCGATGACGCCGGGCTCGAGCGCGATGCGCGCCCCGCCGTCGAGGACCGTGCGCCGGCCCCACCCGCCCGAGAGGACGAGGAGGATCGAGTCGGAGACGGCCTGCCCGGAGAGGCTGGTCCCCGCCGCCCGGAAGGTCACCGGCAGTGCCCCCTCGTGGCACAGGCGGAGCACGCGCTCCACCTCCTCCTCGGTCCTCACCTTGAGGACCACCTTCGGCACGAGCCGGTAGAAGCTCGCATCCGTGCCCCAGGCGAGCGTGCGCACGGGATCGCAGGCCATCGCCGAGGCCGGGAGGAAGGAGCGCGCCTTGCGCCAGAACTCCCGGTAGGGCAGGGGCAACTCGAGCGCGTCGTCCGGGCGAGCGAGGGTGAGCATGACTCGCTCCTACGCCCTAACCGCCACCGCTTCAAGGGCGGAGAGGCCCCCATAGGCCGCTTGGCACGGGAAGCCCGCCCGAGGCCGGCGAGCCGTCGAAGGCGAGGCGCGAGGCCCCGTTTGACCCCCCGGGCGCGCGAGGGTAAATGTCACGGCGGATGGCCGCCTTGTCCTGCCCGCGCTGTGGGCGCGAGAACGACTCCGCCCTCGCCTCCTGCCGCGCCTGCGGCCAGCCGCTCCGGACCCCCGCCGGCGCCGAGCGCCGCTGTTCCGCCTGCGGCTCCCCGGTCGGGAAGGACCACCGCTTCTGCGGCCACTGCGGCCGCCCCACGCCGGTCGAGGCCGAGCCGATGACCCCGCCCCCGGTCCTCCCGCGCCAGGGGCGCTCCGCCCCCTCCCCCGAGCCCTCCCCGCCGGGCGCGAAGGGCCGCCGGGTCTACCACCTCGTGCCCATGCGCCACGACGGCCTCCCCGGCACGGTGATCCCGGTCGGCCCGGATGGCGCCACCTGCGGGAGGACCCGGGGGGTCGTGCGCTTCGAGGAGGACGCCACGGTCTCGCCGGACCACGCGCGCTTCGCCTACCAGGGGGAGGTCCTCGTGGCGGAAGACCTCGGCAGCCTGAACGGCACCTTCCTCAGGCTGCGCAAGCCGCGGCCGCTCCTCGCCGGGGACGAGATCCGCCTCGGGCGCCAGCTCCTGCGCATCGAGCTCCTGCCGCGGCCCGCCGCAGGGGCGGCGGCCCGCCCCTGGGGGTCGCCCGACGCCGGCTACAAGGCCCGCCTGGTCCAGCTGCTCGACGGGGGCGGCACCGGGGAGAGCTTCCCCCTGCTCGCGGGGGAGAACACCATCGGCCGCGAGGTGGCCATGGTCTGCTTTCCGGGCGACCGCTTCGTCTCGGCTCGGCACGCTCGCATCGACGTGCGACCCGCCGGCATGGTCCTCGAGGACGTGGGGAGCTCGAACGGGACCTTCGTGCGCATCGGCGGGCCGGAGCCGCTCGCCGCCGGCGACCAGGTGCTGATC
This sequence comes from Anaeromyxobacteraceae bacterium, assembly GCA_035501995.1. GTDB lineage: Bacteria > Myxococcota > Myxococcia > Myxococcales > Anaeromyxobacteraceae > Anaeromyxobacter_A. The sequence goes on along the minus strand of DATJVF010000028.1, from coordinate 2,357 downwards.
GGGATGCAGCTGCTGCGGGTGGAGTGAGGCGGCCCAGGAGGGCCGGCTTCGGGGAGGGCCGTGGGGCCCGCCGCCTCAGCCGAACGACTTCTCCTTCTGCTCCTGCTCCTCCTTGCAACGGATGCAGAGGGTGGTGACCGGCCGGGCCTCGAGCCGCTTCATCGAGATCTCCTCCTCGCACTTCTCGCAGACGCCGAACCCGCCGTTCTCGATGCGGGCGAGCGCCTTGTCGATCTTGGCGAGGAGGAACTTCTCCCGGTCGCGCAGGCGAAAGATCATGGACTGCGTGTACTCGCTCGACGCGAGGTCGATCTCGTCGGGCAGGTCGTCGGTGTCGAAGCTGGACTCCTCGGTGAGGGTCTTCCTGGCTGAGAGCAGGAGCTGCTTCTTGGACTCCTCGAGCATCGTCTTGAACCGCTTCAAGTCCTTCTTGTTCAAGCGCTTACCCTCGCGTCCAAGGGGCCCGGTCGGGGCTCCGTGAAAAGGACGGGCAAATTAAGGCCGCGCCTCACCGGTGTCAAGCGAGGGTGCCCCGCCGAGGGCAGGCCGGAAGAGCCGCGAGGGACCCGGGGGCCCCTCAAGGAGTGAGGCGGAGTGAGGCGCCGGGCGTCCTCGGCGGCCGCGCGCATTCACGGGCCGGAGGGCGGGCGGCCGAGGCGCTACCGCCGCAGCGCGCCCGGGGCGCCCCGCGGCTCGGCCGAGGCGGCGCGGGGCGCCGGCGATTCGGTCGCCGGCGGGCGCTCGTCCTTCGCCAGGTGGCGCAAGAAAGCTCGCGGGTGGCGCGCGAAGGCGACCGCGTGGAAGAGGACGTCGCACACGGCTGGCCAGCGGTCGCCTTGGATGCTGACCGGGTCGCTCACCCGGTCGGCGCGGTCGGCGATCCACCGGCGCCAGGTGCGCACCTCCTCCTTCGACATGTTCCCGACCATCCGCTGCAGGGCCAGCATGAGGTAGGTCGGCACCCGGTGCACGTAGACGCGCGCGTCCTCGCGGCCTTCGGCCTGCGCCGTGCGCAGGGCCTCGGCGAGGGCCGCCTCGTCGCCGAGCGCCCCGAGGTAGGCGAGCCAGGGCAGGGGCATGCCGCGCTCGATCTCGAGCGCCATGTGGTTGTAGAAGCGCGGGTTGAGGTCGATGAGCATGGTGCGGTCGCCGTCGACCACGAACTCGACGTCGAAGACGCCGTGGAATCCGGTGTTGAGCCACAGGCGCCGCAACCCCTCGGCCAGCGCAGGAGGCACCGGCGCGTGGTCGAAGATGATGCCCGGTCCGACGCGGCGCGGCCGCTGCAGGACCTTGTTGCAGCCGAGGGTGACCATCTCGCCCTTCCGGTCGACGAAGCCGTCCACCGTGTAGATGCTCTCGCGGGCTGGGAAGAGCGCCTGGACGAGAGGACGCCCCGCCTGCTGCATGTGCGGGCCGAGCCTGCGCAGTTGCTCCTCGTCGAGCCGGTAGTCGCGGCAGGCCTTGGCGAGGGCCGTGCGCTCGTAGACCCGACCCCCTTTGCGGCCGCCGAGGGCCATCACCTGGGTCCGCGGCTTCACGAAGACGGGAAACTCGATCTCGCGGGAGAGGCGCTCCACCTCGGCGTCGCTCTCCGGCAACCAGGTCTCGGGGGTGAGCAGGCCCGCCGCGCGCGCCTCGACGAGGAGCCGCCCCTTGTCGAGGAGCTTCGCGAAGGTCTCCGGACCCGGGGAGTACAGGCGGTATTTGTGGGCGAGTGCCTCCCGGTGGTTGGCGATGAGCCAAGCGGTGTCGTCGCTCGTCGGGTAGAGCACGTGTCCCGGATGCGCGTCGCCGAAGGCGTGGAGCCAGGCGAGGAAACCCGCCGCGTCCTTGGTCGAGGGGCACCTCACGATGGAGGACACGAAGCGCGACCAGCGGGCGGGGGCGAGGCGGGCGTCGCAGGCGAGCGTGATGGGCACGCCACGGCCGCCGAGGTCCCTCGCCGCGGCGAGGGTCCCGTACCAGGTCGCGTCGGCCAGGAGTGCGGGGGCGAGCCGTCCGCGTTGAGCGGCCTCGGTCATGGTAACCTTCTCCTTAGCGTGGCCTGGGCCTTCCCAGGCGACGTCGCAAACCCCGCGGGTGGTCCAAGGTTAGCCATGTGGGCTCGCTCCGGCCAGCCGGGCCGAGGAGTTTCGAGCCCCGCCGCGGCCCGGGTGGCATCATTAGGGTCGGGGCGGCCGGTGCGCCGTCCATACCCTGCGGGACAGGAGGGCCTCGCCGGGCTCCCTGGGGGCGCGCCTCTCATGGTGCCCGCTTGAGCGCGCGCTTCAGCGCGCGCAGGGCCCCGGGGGTCATCGCACGGCGCGCCGCCGCGCTGGCGAGGCCCCGGGCCCGGCTGACCTGGATGCCCGGTG
>DATJVF010000027.1:0-7753 GCA_035501995.1 Anaeromyxobacteraceae bacterium | reverse complement strand
ATGTACAACGCCATCATCCCCGACGAGCTCCTCTTCCCCCTCGGCGTCTACAAGGAGCGCCTCTCCCAATCGACCCTCTACGCCAGGACCCGCGCGGTCTCCGACGCCGAGGCCCGCGCCGTCTACGACTGGCTCCTCGCCCGGGGCATGACCTTCAGGCTCGGGCAGGACGAGGCCACCGAGCTCACCGAGAGCCAGGTCCTCCTCCAGTGCAAGATGTACATCGCCGCCCTGCGCATGGCCGACCAGTTCGGTTGCGCCCTCATCGGCATCCAGTACCAGCAGGGCCTGAAGGACCTCTTGCCGGCCTCCGACCTCGTCGAGGGCCTCCTGAACAACGTCGAACGCCCGCCGGTCTGCGAGGAGGGCACCACCCGCGAGCTCTACGCCGGGGCGGCCCTGCCCCACTTCAACGAGGTCGACGAGTGCGCCGGGCTCGACGCGCTCGTCACCAACGGGCTGTGGAAGGCGCTCGGCTACCCGCCGGAGACCACCCTCCACGACGTCCGCTGGGGACGCTGGTTCAAGGGCGAGGGGGTCGACGACTTCGTCTGGGTGCTCGAGATCTCCGGCAGCGTCCCCCCCGCCCACCTTTCGGGCGGCTTCGCCGGGGCGAGCTCCGAGCGCCAGCCGGCCATGTTCTTCCCCCTGGGCGGCGGCACCATCAAGGGCGTCTCCAAGCCCGGGACGGTGGTGTGGAGCCGGGTGTTCGTCGAGGGCGGGCGGCTCAAGTGCGACCTCGGCCTCGGCGAGTCGGTCGAGCTCCCGCGCGAGGAGACCGAGGAGCGCTGGCGGCTCACCACCCCCGAGTGGCCCATCATGCACCTCGTCATGAAGGGGGTCACCCGCGACCAGTTCATGGCGCGGCACAAGGCGAACCACATCCAGGTGGCTTACGCGCCGAACCCGGCCGCCGGACGGCGGGCGGTCTACGCCAAGGCCGCCGCCATGAGTGCCCTCGGCCTCGAGGTCTTCTTGTGCGGCAAGATCTGAGAAGCGCCTCGAGCGTGGCCGAGCGCGCCTCGGCCCCGCCCTGCCGTTCACGCCCCACCTGACCGGAGGGACTCGCGATGCTGAAGAACGCTCTGCTGCACCCGGAGATCCTGAAGGCCCTCGGCAGCGCCGGACACGGCTCCAAGGTCCTCATCGCCGACGGCAACTACCCCTTCACCACCGGCGCCCACGCGGCGGCGGCGCACGTCTACCTGAACCTCGCGCCGGGCCTCCTCAAGGCGACCGAGGTGCTGAAGGTGCTCGCCGAGGCCATCCCGGTCGAGACCGCCGAGGTGATGATGCCCGCCGAGGCTCCCGAGCCCCCCATCTTCAGCGAGTTCCGCAAGATCCTCGGGGGGCTCACGCTGAGGCCCATCGGGCGCTTCGAGTTCTACGAGGCCGCCCGCCGTTCGGACACCGCCCTCGTCATCGCGACCGGCGAGCAGCGCACCTACGCGAACGTGCTCCTCACCATCGGCGTCGTCCCGCCCTGAAGCGGAGGAAGGCCGCCGAAGAGCCGGCCCGCGCCGCCCCGGGACCGAGGGTCGAGGGTGCCCGGGTGGCCGAGCGCGTAGACGAAGGCCAGAGGGGCCTCGCCTCGTCCTGGGCGAGAGCCGCCTCCGCCATGGGCCTCGTCCGCTCGCTCGGCCGGGCGCACGGCGGCGCCCGCCGAAAAAGTCGCCCCAGGAAACTACGGCCCATTCCGCCCGATGGCGCGCGCCCTTGACGCGATGCGCGGCGACGCCGGGCCGAGGTCCCCCAGGAAGAATGAAGAGCGACGGAGCGCCGGCCGGGATCGGGATCGGGCGCTGCACGTCCGCGGACCAGGGTTCGTTCGACTTGATGGTGAGCAATGGCCCGGCCATCCGTGCGACAATCCGCCTCTGTGATTTCGTATTTGTGAAGCAGTACGGGGGGCTCACGGGCTCGCCGCGGGCGCCCCTCGCCGCGAGGTGAGCCGGTCGGGCCTACGAGGGGAGGAACGCACATGCTGAGCGAACGGGTGATGCTGGTGACCGGGGCGAGCCGAGGGATCGGCGCCGCCACCGCAAAGCTCCTCGCCGCCCACGGGGCGGCGGTGGTCGTCAACTACCGGGAGGACGAGCGCGCCGCCCGCGGGGTGGTGGAGGCCATCGCCGGCCGCGGCGGCCGCGCGCTCGCCCTGAGGGCCGACGTCCGCGACGGCGAGGCGGTGCGGGCCATGGTGGCGGAGGCCGGCCAGAGGCTCGGACCCATCGACACCCTGGTGAACAACGCCTCCATCGGCTTCCCCATGAAGCCCTTCGCCGAGTACGGCTGGCCGGAGTTCGCCGCCAAGCTCGACGGCGAGCTCGCCGCCGCCTTCCACTGCTGCCAGGCGGTGCTGCCCTCGATGCGCGAGCGTCGGTCGGGGTGCATCATCGCCGTCTCGAGCACCCTCTCCCGCCGGCCGGGGCCGGGCTTCTCGGCCCACAGCGCCGCCAAGTCGGGCCTGGATGGCTTCATGCGGGCGCTGGCCCTCGAGCTCGGCCCCCTCGGGATCAGGGTCAACGTGGTCGCCCCCGGCCTCACCGAGACCGACGCCACCGCCGGCCTGCCCGGCCCGGTCAAGGCGGCCACCGCCCAGTGGACACCCCTGGGCCGGGTCGGGCTGCCCCTCGACGTGGCCGGCGCGGTGCTCATGCTGGCCTCGCCGGCGCTGGGCTTCGTCACCGGGACCTACCTCCCGGTGAACGGTGGCGCCTACATGCCGTGACCCCGCACCGGCCCGCCCGGTGGGGATCGGGCTCGCCGGTCCCCGGGGGCGCGCCCGCGCCTCGGGCTATCCGCCGGAGGGAGCCGCCTGGGCGGCCGGCTTCGCCTCCGGGTCCTTCACCACGATCTTCCCGCGCGTCTCCCCGCTCGGGCAGGTGAAGGGGAACTCGCCGGCCCGCCCCACCGTGAAGACCGTCGAGAAGGGCAGGTTCAGGGGCAGCTCGTTCCAGACGAGGTACTCGTCGATGACCAGCACCTTGGCGCAGGTGTCCTCGGTGGTCCGGCGCACCACGAGCTTGATGCGCTCGCCCTTCGTGAAGGTGAGCTCGGCGGGCGAGAAGCCGTTCGCGGTCACCAGCACCTCGACCGTGCGCGGCTCGGGGAAGGCCCCGGTCGGCGGCGGGTTGGCCTGCGCCGCCCCGCTGTCGCCTCCCTTGTTCGGGTTCACCGGCGGCGGGGAGGCGCGGCGCCCCTGCGCCTCGGCGCCGGTGGCGAGGAGGCCCGAGGCGATGGCGACGAGGAGGAGGGCGCGCTTTCGCATGAGGCCGAGTCTAACACCGACGGCCTAACGGTCCGCCTCCGTCCCGCTCTCGCCCTCGTCGCCCCCGGTCGCCGGGGGCGACGAGGCCGGGGCGGCGTCGGCGGCCGCGCCCGCGGAGTCCTCGGCGGCCGCGGCCTCCGCGCGCGGCTCGGCGGCGGTCGGCGGAGGGGATCCCGGCCCGTCTGGCCGCTGGGCGGCTGGCCCGTCCGGCTCCGTCGGAGCGACCGGCGCCGACGAGGCGACGGCCGCAGTCGCCTCGGAAGGCGGGGGCTCCCGAGGCGGCAGGAGGCGGCGCGGCGCCGCCGGGAGCTCGGCCGAGGAGCGCGTCATCGCCACCACCAGGAAGGCCGCGCCGAGGCCGATCGCCGCCACCAGTGCGGCCGCCAGGATGAAGAAGCGGGGCACGATCGGCTCTTACCCGTTCGGGCGAGCGGGTGCCAGCGGAAAGTGCGCGCCTGCGGGCCAGGCCCACCGGGCGGCTCGGCCGAGAGCGCCCCGCACGAGACGAGAGGATCGCCCGCGGCCCGAAGGCATCGACGGGTGGGCCGCCGTCCCTCGCCGACCCTAGGCAGCCCGGGCCGGCTTGGGAAGCCCCTTGCCCTTCTCGAAGGCGGCGTTCTCGCCGTACTTGGCGATGATCTTCTTCTTGGTGTCGAGGCCGCCCGTCATCTCGATGACGAAGGTGGGGACGCGCCGTGCGCGCCGGTCCGCCACCCAGCGGGTGATCTCCTGGCCGCGAGGGCGCCGCCGCGAGCTCGGGCGCGACCGCGGTCCTCCGTTGGCGGCCCGGCGCCGGGCGAGTTCCTTCTCGGCGAGGCGCGCCACCCTCTTCTCGAGGTCCGCGGCGATGCGCTTCACCGACTTCGAGAGGGCGTCACGCACCACATCTTCCATGGTCATTCTTGGGCGAGGCACAGGTTCTCCCGTGGGTTAAGAAGGGCGCTCGGCGCCGCTCGTTCTCGGCGGTGAATCTACCCGAAAGCCGCGAGAAGGCCAGGTTTCGTCTTCCCCGGCAGGGCTTCCAGCGCAAGGCGCGCCCTGGCCCTTCCCCCCGCCCGCGGGCGCTCCCGTCAGAAGCGCTCGACGCGGGTGGAGAGGATGCGCCCGAGGAGCGCGAGGAGGCGCCGGCCGAAGTGCCCGCCCGCCCGGGCACGTTCGCGGGCCAGGATCTCCTCGGCCATGGCCTCGGCCATGGCGCGCTTCACCCGCGCCTCGTCCTCCGCCGCGCGCTGGCGGGCCTCGCTCTTTTCCTGCGCGGCGCTTCGCTCGAGGTCCGCCTCGCGCCGGCGCGCCTCCCAGAGCCGATCGTTGAAGGCGCGCTGCTCGCTCGTCCGCAGGTCCGCCCCGCAGCGCTCGCAGCGCACCTGGTGGCGGGCGCTATCGGCCTCGCAGACGGCGCAGCGGACGAAGGGCTGCTCGCCCTCGCGCGCCGGCTCGAGCGCGAGCTCGCCCTCGCGCGGTGCACGGAAGCGATCGGTGGCCGAGCTCGGCACCGACGGCGGCGTGGCCGGGAGTTCGGAGCCGATCTCCACCGCGCCGAAGCGGCCCCCGGCCTTGGTCTCGGCCGGAGCCGGAGCTTCCCGGCGCGGGCGCTCGAGGCGCGAGAAGCGTGAGGGCAGGTCGCCCATGGGCTAGGCGGTCCGGGGCGAGGAGGCGTGGCGGGTGCGGGTCTTGGCCCAGGTCCTGAGCCCCTCGATCTCTTCGCGCATGGTGGTGGCGAGGGGGAGGGTCTCGGTCACCGCGCGCTCGAGGTGAGCCTGGCCGAGCTCGACCTGCTCGGCGAAGGCGTCGTAAAGGGCCGAGACCACCGCCTGCTCGACCTCGGCCCCGCTGAAACCTTCGGTGAGGGAAGCCAGGCGGTCGAGGTCGTAGGCTTCCGGGTGCCGGTGGCGCCGGCGCAGGTGGATGGCGAAGATGTCGCGCCGCTCGGGGAGGTCCGGCAGGTCGACGAAGAAGATCTCGTCGAAGCGGCCCTTGCGCAGGAGCTCGGGCGGCAGGGCGTCGATGCGGTTGGCGGTGGCGGCCACGAAGACCGGGGCCGACTTCTCGGAGAGCCAGGTGAGCAAGGCGCCGAAGAGCCGCGCCGTCACCCCGCCGTCCGAGATGCCCGAGGAGGCGCTCCCGGAGAGCGCCTTCTCGATCTCGTCCACCCACAGCACCACCGGCGCCACGCTCTCGGCCACCCGGATGGCCCGGCGCAGGTTCTCCTCCGAGGAGCCGATGATACCGCTGTAGATGCGCCCCATGTCGAGGCGCAAGAGCGGCAGCCGCCAGGTGTGGGCGATGGCCTTGGCGGTCAGGCTCTTGCCACACCCCTGCACCCCGAGCAGGAGCAGCCCGCGCGGCTCCGGCAGGCCGAAGCGGCGCGCCGCCTCCCCGAAGGCACGCTGGCGCCGGCCGAGCCAGGTCTTGAGGCCGTCGAGCCCGCCCACCTCGTCGAGGCGCGCCTGGGCGGGCTGGTACTCGAGCAGCCCGCTCTTGCGGATCACCTGCCGCTTCTCCTCCAGCACGAGCGCGATGTCGGACTCGTCGAGGCGGCCGTCCTGGGCGATGGCCTTCGCGAAGGCGTTCTCGGCCTCGGAGAGGGTGAGCCCGAGGGCCGACTTCACCAGCTGCTCCACGTCGTCCCGGTCGAGGTCGACGGTGGCGCGGTTCCCCTGGCGGACCACCGTCACGATCTCCTTCAGGAGGGCGACGAGGTCGGTGGCGGTCGGCAGCGGGATGTCGAGGACCGAGATCTCCTTCTCCAGCTCGGGCGGGATGACGAGCGTCGGCCCGAGGAGGATGACCGTCGTGTAGGTCGACTTGAGCCCCTGGGCGAGCTCGCGCAGCGCGCGCACCACGCTCGCGTCGGAGAGGAACGGGTGGAAGTCCTTCAGCACCACCAGCGAGGGCTCGGAGAGCTTCTCGGCCGCCGCCAGCACCTCGAGCGGGGCGCGGCCCGACTCCTGGGCCGCCGGGTGGGGACCGCTCTCGCGCCGTAGCCCCCTCGTTACCGACCAGCTGTAGAAATCCTTGCCGTGCGCGCGCGCCAGGTCCTGCAGGAGGCTCACCAGCCGGGCCTCCTCGAACGAGACCAGGTAGAGCAGCGGATAGCGCGCGCGCACGAGGGTGTCGATCTCGCGCACGAAGGCCGGCATGGAGGCCGGCTTGGCCGGAGGGGACGGGACGGCCACCTGAGGAGCCTACCATTCCCGGGCGGACTCCACGAGGCGCCGGGAGGGCCCCGCCGCCCACCTGGGCGGCGGGGACGGGACGAGCGGCCCTAGTGCTCGTTCTCCGTCTTCGGCGGCGGCTTGGGCTTGGGCTTCGGGGTCGGTGGCTTGGCGGCCGGCTTCGGCCCGGCCACCGGGGCCCTCGGCGCCGGAGGCGGCTTCTGCGTCGTGACGGCCCGGGGAGGCGTCGGCGCAGGCGGCGGCGGAGGGGCGGCGACGGTCTTCGGGGGCGGTGGAGGCGTCGGGGCGGTCACGGCCCGGGCAGCGTCGGGTCGTACCGTCGGTGGGCGGTTCACCTCCTCGAGCGCTCCGCTCCCGCCTTCGCGGCCCTGGAAGGAGGACCGCTCGGCCTCCACGGGCGGTGCGTGTGGGGGCTGTGGCGGGGTCGGCTCGGCGCGCGCCGGTTGTCCGGGGGATTCGGGGTGGACCGGCGCGCTCGACGGGGCCGCGGGCCGAGCGAACTCCTGGGCGGGCCCGGGCCGCGGGCCGGTGGGCGGCGCGCCCTGGTGCGGCTGCAGGGTCTCCCGGGTGGGATGGGACGACACGGTGGGCGGGAGGGCCTGCGTCTGGCCGGCCTGCGGCGGGTGGACCGCCACCGACGAGAAGGACGCCGGATGGGCCTGGACCGCCTGCGGCGGCGGAGCGGGTGGGGCCACCGGGGCCTTGGGCGGCAGCGAGGCCGCCAGCGCCGACTCGCCCGGCACGCTCGCGTGCACCGGCTCTCCGGTCTTGGTCACGCCGGAGGGGGCCACCACCGTGTAGTTGGTGATGTTGGTGACGTTCGTCACGTTGGTGGTGCTGTTCACGACGGTGGGGCGTCCGCCCCCGCCGGCGGGCTGGATGACCATGCCCGGCCGCACCACCGGCGGCGCGCTCGCCACCACCTGGGGCGGAGTCCCCACCGGCGCCGGCACCACCAGGCCCGGACGCGATCCGGGGGGAGGCGGTACGAAGCAGCCCGAGGGGCTCCCCGGGGGGACCATCGCGCCGCGGTAGGAGGGCCTCGCCTCCACCACCACGATCTCCACGGTGGGCGGGGGCGGCCGGAACACGTAGCCCGGCGGGCCCCAGTGGCCGGCCACGAAGATGACGAGGCCGCCGCGGGTCTCGTAGTAGGGATGGACCCACAGGTAGTGCGGACGGGGAGGGGCCACCCAGTGGCCGGACATCCAGACCCACTCGCCCTCGTCCCAGATCCAGTAGCCGCCCACCCAGTACATGCCGGGCTCGGGCATGGGGGGCGGGGGCTCGTAGCGCATGGGGGGCGGCA
>DATJVF010000026.1:0-5260 GCA_035501995.1 Anaeromyxobacteraceae bacterium | reverse complement strand
GATATGCGACAAGGGGGTCTGATACGACCCTGGGTGGGGCCGAGGGAAGGGCTCGGGACCCGGCGGCGCGCGAGCTCGCGAGGGCTGGCGGCCTCCTGGGAGTCTCGCGGTCCTGCCCCCTAGGAGGCGGGACCGCGAGAGGCCTTCAGGCGGGCTTCGCCGCCCGCTCGGCCTCCGCGCGCACGGGCGGCCTCCAGAACTGGGCGGGCACGAGGCAGAAGGCCATGAGGACGAGCTGGGTGCCGATGAAGGCGGCGAGGGCCCAGAAGGCCTTGTCCATGAAGCCGTAGGAGTGGAGCCCGATCCCGAGCATGTTCACCCCGAACCACGAGAGGCTGGTGATGACGTTCCCGAAGATCGCCATGGCCATGATCCCCTTCTCGCGCACGTAACCGCCCCAGCGAGCGTGCAGGATGATGGCGTTCCAGAGCACGATGAGGAGCGCGCCGTTCTCCTTGGGGTCCCAGCCCCAGAAGCGCCCCCACGACTGATCGGCCCAGATCCCGCCCAGCACCGTGCCGAGGAAGCTGAAGAAGAGGGCGAAGCAGATCACCCCGTAGGTCATGGAGACGAGCGCCTTGGTGGCGGCCGGGTCGACCTTGCGGGCGAGGTGGCGCTGGAAGGTGTAGCCGATGGCGAAGGCGCCGGCGAGGAAGGTGCCGCTGTAGCCGACGGTGATGGTCACCACGTGGGTGGCGAGCCAGAAGTTCGAGTCCAGCACGGCCCGCATCATCTCCATGGTGTCGCCGTCGCCGGCGAGGTGGTGCGCCACGATGAGGGAGGCGAAGCCGGAGGCGGCGGCTACCGCGGTGCCGAAGCCGCGCCGGTAGAGGCGCTCGATGACGATGCCGACCAGGACCGCCACCCAGCCCACGAAGATGGCGGAGGAGTAGAGGTTCGTCACCGGGGGACGGCCCTGCAGGAGCACCCGGGCGAAGAGGCCGGCGGTGTGGACGATCGCCCCGCAGCAGAGGAGCGCGAAGGAGACCGGCTGGAGCACCGCCGGCCAGGCGAGCCAGGAGACGAAGAGGGCGAGGAGGGCGAGGACGTAGATCACCATGCCGAGGTAGAACGGCTCGGCCCGGTTGAAGACCACCTCGTCCGAGGCCGCCTTCATCGCCGCCGGCCGCGCGCCGGCGAGGAGCTCGTGCAGGGCGCCCACCGCCTGGTTGAAGCGCACCGCGTCCTGGGCGGCGTAGGCCTCACCGACCCGGGCCAGCCCCTCGAGGGCGGGGTCGACCGGCCCGCTCGCGCGCAGGGCGTCGCCCACGGTCCGCCAGCCGTCGCCCTGCGGCGAGAGCGGCGGCAGCGGCCGGAAGAAGGCCAGCTCGGCGAGTGCGTCCGCCCGGCTCCCGGCGCCCTTCTGAGCGCGCTCGGCGATCTCGGCGGCGAGCCCCGGCGAGCCGTCGGCGGTCACGGTGTTGCGCAGCCGGTAGTACAGGTAGGCCCGGTCGTAGAGGTTCGCGATGGCGGACTGGAAGCGGCTGCGCTGGCGGGCGTCGATGGCCTGGGCGACCTGGGCCTGCTGCTGGATCTCGCCGAGGTGCGGGCCGAGGGTGGCGAAGGCGAAGTACCGCTCCGAGGTCTGCCGGAGGCCGAGGAGGCCGAGGACGTCCGGGTCGTCGATGTAGAAGGAGGGCTCGGTGTCGGCCACCTGCGGCCTGAACATGAGGTCGAGCAGCCACTCGTCCGCGGAGAGGGTGTGCCCGTTCATGCGCACCGTCTGCTTGCTGCGGATCATGAGCAGGGCGTTGCGGGCCACCGAGTCGATGGGCTTCACCCGGCCGCCCTCCAAGACCGGGAGGCGGCCGAAGCCGTCGAGGTCGAACCCGTGGGCCTTGCCGGGCGGCACGAGCGCGAGGAGCGCCGCCCCCAAGGTGACGGCGGCCACGATGAGCGGGAGGTACCCCTTCAGGCGGGCGAGGGTCATGTGGCCTCCAGCGCGGCCCGGCGGCGCCGGAGCGAGCGACGCAGGGCGATGGCGAAGTGGATGATGAGCCCGGTGGTGACGAGCACGCACGAGATGTAAGGCAAGAGCCAGCCGGGGTTCTGCACGACCTGGAGCACCGAGAGGGTGTCGCCCTTCCCGAAGCTCGCCTGGTAGAAGGTCTTGCCGAGGTAGCGCAGCGGCTGGTTCATGTAGATGAGGACGTCGCGCGCCTCGCCCCGGCTCGGGTTCTCGATGTGCACCAGGCTCGAGAAGTTCTTGGGGATGTCGGTGCCGGGATAGACGTCGTGCCGGAACTGCTTCAGGGTGACCGAGTAGGGCAGGTACTCGCGGCGCGGCCTGAGCGCGAGGGCGTAGGTGCGACCCTCGTGGGTGAAGGACTGAGGCGCCCCGAGCGCGTTCGAGACGAGGAAGGTCCCGTAGCTCTTCCCGCCCGCCACCATCTCCACGAAGGCCGCCCCGCGGTTCATCTGGTCGTCGGAGGTGACCGGGGGCAGCTCGCGCACCGTCACCTGGGTCCCCACGCCCACGGTGGCGAGCGAGGGCGGATCGCCCGGGGCCCGGTTCATGAGGTCCGCGTTCCGGTAGTACGCCTTCACCCGGACGGTGACCGGCTTGTTCGGCAGCCTCACCTCGCTCGACCGCTCGAGCAGCGAGTCGGGGATGCCGTACACGTCGTCGTAGGCGGGATCGGTCTGGTCGATCACCGCCAGCTCGAGGTCGCGGGGGCTCTCCACGTAGTTGAGCGTCTGGCCCTGCTCGATGGCGAGCTGGGCGTCGACCTGCATGGCGCTCGACACGAACTCCCCCACGAAGAGGAGGATGAGGCCGGCGTGCACGACCCACAGGCCGGCCTTCCTCCAGGAGAGCTCGAGGCGGCGCACCTGGGCGGCGATGAGGTTCACCCCGAGCACGAGGCCGACCAGGGCCCCACCGGGGAAGATGGCCACCGCCCACCCGGTGCCCGGGACCTGCCACCACACGAAGAAGCTGCGGATGTAGAGGTTCACCGCGCCGAGCGTGCCGAGGTTCACCTGGGCGAGCGTGCAGGCCACCACCAGCACCATCAAGAGGGCCAGGCACGCGATGGTGAGCTTGAGGGACGTGACGGCGTCCCAGATGCGGATGGGCAGGGACGACTTCCAGGACGGCCTAGTCAAGGTGGAGGCTCTCCAAGAGGTGGATGAAATCGGCCCGCGCCGCGCTGACCGGCTCGGCGTCCCCCGACAGCTTCACGAACCAGCTGTTGCCGTCGACCATGGTGAACCCGGCGATGGTGCGGGTCTTCTTCTCCCCGTCGCTCGTGAAGTCGTAGAGCGAGACCGTGCCGGCCTGGCTCTTCAAGGTCTGGCGCAACCCGGAGAGCGCCGCGTCGTCGATGGGCGGTAGCCCGATCTGGTTACGCCAGCGGTTCACGTTGGCGAGCTCGCCGCCCGCCGGACCGGGGAGGACCACCACCGTCGCCTCGAGGTGGCCGGCCACCGAGGGCTTCAGGGTGGCGTAGCGCATCGAGCCACCCAAGGACTGCGTCCACCCCTGCGGCAGGTTCCACTTGAGGGTGCCGCCCGCGCCCGGCGCCGCCGGCGGCGGGACCTCGGCCTCGCCCATGCCCGCCATGCTGGCCGGCTGCACGGCCGCGCTCTCCTTGGGGACGCGCGCGTACGAGATCTGGTCGCGCTGGCAGGCGGCGAGGGACGACGCTGCCAGGGCGAGAGCGAGGACCGGGCGCCCGAAACGCGGGTGCCGAGGCGCGTCATGGAGCGGTGCCTGGGGGACCATCAGACCTCGTGAACGCTGGGAGCGGCTGTTTTGTTCGCGACCGCGGAAGAAGGACCCGATACCCTGCGACGAACGGACCACGGCCACGGTCCGCGGGGACCCTTATCTAGCGCAATTGCGGCCCTCCTGCCCAGTCGAGTGCACGCATGAGGGGTACGCGTCGGCCTGAGCGAGCGGGCGAGCGCGCGGAGGCCCCCGAATCAGCCGAGGAGGGCGGACCGCGTGGCAGACCAGCCCGCGCTCCCCCTGGCCGGCTGACGAGCTCGTCAAAAGGCGCTTTGACCAGGCGCTCGGCCGCGGCGAGCGAACCGATGCCCGGCCGGCCGCCTGCTCGAGCGCTATGGGACGGGAAGAGCCCCCTTGCAGGTCCCCGGGAGCATCGAGGCCGCCCGAGGACGGTCCGCGTCAGGGCGCTCTCACTCGGGGTCCCCGAGCACCTTCGCGAGGCGGGCGAGGTCGGAGGCGGCGACCTCGAGGTAGCGCAGCCCCACGTCGAAGCGCGCCGGCCCGCCCTCCGGCAGCTCCTCCACCCACGCCACCTCGGCGATGAAGGTCGCGCTGTCGCCCTCGCCGAACAGCACTTCCAGCTCGATGCGCTCCCCGGGGACGTGCGCATCGTCCGCGAAGACCCTGAGCCCGCCGAGGCTGATGTCGTTCACCCGCCGGTGCGGCCGGCCGTGGACGAGCGCACCGACCGGGCGGGCGAGGACTTCGGCCTTCACGCGCCGGAACTCACGGCGGTCGACTCCCTCGGTCATGGGCTCACCCAAGCGCCTCCATCCTAGCCGAGGCGGTCGCGAGGCCGGCATCCCGCGGCCGTGGTGCGCGGGCGACGGCCCCCTAGGCCGAGGCGCAGGCCGCGTTGTGGAAGAAGATCCGGTGGCAGATCTCGGCGATCTCGGCCCGGTCGATGAGGCCGCGCTCCACGAAGAACTCTCCGATGGGCTTCTGCAGGCGACGCTGCCGCCCGAGGGCAGCGAGGAGCTGGAACGGGGTGAGGAACCCTGCGCGGACGGCGTACTCGCCGAAGAGGACCGAGCAAGCCGCCTCCCGGCCGCGGCGGGCGAGGATCTCCACCACCTGCCCCCGGTCGAGGAAGCCGAACTCGATCGCGATGTCGCCGAGCGGGGGGCGCTGGCGCCGCTGCCAGACGACGGCCTCCACGAGCTCGGCGAAGGTCACCCGGCCGCTGTAGTAGAGGAACTCGGCGAAGCGAAGCTTGCGGCGCGGGAGGGGCCTCTCGCGGCCGGGCGGCCGGACCCCGCCGGCCGAGGGGGCCCGAGCATGGGCCCCGGCGTCGCCGTCCGCCGCGGGAGAGGGTGGCGCCTTCCGGGGAGGAGGCTCCCTGGCGCTCGCCGCCCCGCCCGGGCGGGCGGGCCCGGCCTCGGGGCGGGGGCGGGCGGGCCGCGCGGCGGGCGCCGCCCTCCATGTGGGCGGAGCCGCCGTGCGGGCCTCGCAGAGGAAGCGGTAGGCCTGGTTCAGGAGCTCCCACTCCCGCGCGAGCTCGGAGGCCGCGCGCCCGAGGGCGCCGGC
>DATJVF010000025.1:0-7879 GCA_035501995.1 Anaeromyxobacteraceae bacterium | reverse complement strand
GGTCTTGGCGGCGAGGTAGTAGTGCCGCATGAACTGCTCGACCCGGCTGCCGTCCTGGCCGTCGGCGTAGCCCATGGCCGCCGCCGCCTGCGCCTGCACGTCGAAGGTGAGCTGGTCCCACTTGCGGCGGGCCAGGTAGTGCAGCTCGTTGCGCACCCGCCAGACGAAGTCGCGCGCGCGGCGCAGCTCGCCGATCTCCCGCTCGGGCAGGATGGCCCGCGAGAGCAGCTCGGTGATGCCGGCCACCTTCCAGCGGACGCGGGCGATCCACAGCGCGGACTGCAGGTCGCGCAGGCCGCCCTCCGACTGCTTCACGTTGGGCTCGAGGAGGTAGAGCGAGTCGCCGAACTTCTCCCGGCGGGCGCGGGTCTCGGCGACCTTCTCGGCCAGGAAGGCCTCCACCTTGGCCTCGGAGAGCCCGTGGAGCTGCTCGCGCTCGAGCTCGCGGTAGAGGGCGAGGTCGCCGGCGAGGTGACGCAGGTCGAGGAGCGCCGTGCGGGCGGTGTGGTCCTCCTGGGCGAGCGCCTCGCAGGCGGCGAGGTCGCGGATGCCGTAGCCCACCTCGAGCCGCAGGTCCCACAGCGCGTAGAGAAAGCGCTCGCTCGCGAGCCTCACGAAGGGCCGCGGCTCGCCCTCCTCGTGGAGGAGGAGCAGGTCGACGTCGCTGTAGGGGGCGAGCTCGCGGCGGCCGTAGCCGCCGAGGGCCACGAGCGAGACCCGCGCCTCGGGGTGCTGCGCCCGCGCCTCCTTGAGCGCCCGCTCCCACAGGATGGCGACGACGCGGTCCATGGCGGCGCTCTGCAGCCGCACCACCGTGTGGCCGCTCGCGCCCTGGCGGTGCAGCTCCTCCAGGTAGCCGCGGCCAGCGGCGAGGTCGACCTTGAGGTCGCCGGTGAGGGCGGGGAGCTGCGGCAGGCGCGCCTCGTACTCGTAGGGCGCCGGCTTGGGGAGGGTGGCGATGGAGGCTTCGGGGAGGTGCATGGGCCGGTCGAGTATAGCCGCGGCCCGCCGGCCCCGCTCTCGCGCGCGCCCTCTTCCCCTGGCCCTCAGCGCAGCAGGGCGAGCCGCGCTTCCCGGCTCGCGAAGGCCTCCACCGCCCGCGCGATGTCGGTGGCCGCCTCGGCCTGGAAGCGCGGGCTCGAGAGGCGCCGCTCCTCGAGGCGGTTGGAGATGAAGGAGGTCTCGACCAGCACCGCCGGCATGCGCGCGCCGAGCAGCACGTAGAACAGGGCGCTCTTCACGCCGAGGTCCCGGACCTCCCCCAGGTGGGCCCGCACCCCGGAGCACAGCTGCCGCTGGACGAGCTCGGCCAGCCGGCGCGAGGCCTCGGCGCTCGATTGCGCGTCGAGGTCGGACAGGATGCGCCGCACCTCGCGCGGCTCCTCGCCCTCCTCGGTGAGGGCCCCGTTCTCGCGGGCCGCCAGGCGCGCGGCGTAGCGGTCGTCGGCCACGTTGAGGAAGTAGGTCTCGATGCCGCGCTGCTCGCGCCTCGGGTTGGCGTTGGCGTGGAGGGAGATGAACAGGTCCCCCCGGCGAGCGTTGGCGATGGCGGCGCGCTCCTCGAGCGGGACGTAGCGGTCGTCGGGGCGGGTGAGCTCCACCGCGAAGCCGCGCGCCTCGAGCTCGCGTTCCAGGCGCCTCGCCATGGCGAGGGTGACGTCCTTCTCGCGCACCCCGGTCGGGCCGACCGCCCCGCTGTCGTGGCCCCCGTGGCCGGCGTCGACGATGATGCGGTGGATGGGCCGGGCTCGGGCGAGCTCCCCGGAGGGCGGGCGCACCTCTGCGGTGGCGCCCTCCGAAGGCCGCCGCGCCCCCACGTCGACGATGAGGCGCGGGGGGTCGTCGAGGGAGAAGATGGCGAGCTCGTCGCGCCCGGCGAGGTCGAGGACCACCCGCACCGTGTCCGGGTCGCGCTGGGCGGCCCGCACCCGCGCCACCAGCGCGTCGTTCACCGGATGGGCGAAGCCGCGCGCGAGGCGAGCGGGCTTGAGGTCGAGGGCCAGCCGCCGGGGGTGGTCCCCGGCGGCGGGGATCTCCTCCTGCTCGAAGCTCACCGACCGGGAGAGGTACACCGCCACCCGCGTGTAGTCCGCGTTGGACCAGGAGCGCACCTCGGAGATGGCCGCCGGACCGGCGGCGGGCTCGGAGGAGGCCGCTCCGGTCTCGGCGCCGGCGAGCGCCGCCTCGAGGGCCGGGTCGCTGGGGGGCTCCGCGGCGGGCTCCTCCCCGGCGGGCGACGGCGGCTCCGGTGCCTCGGCCGCTCGCCGAGGGGTCCGCGCCGGGCGGGCCGGCTCCTCGTCGGCGCCCATCTCGCGGCGCACCGCCTGGGAGAAGGCGGCCGCCTCGCGGGCCCCGGCGCGCTCGGCCTTCACCGCGAGGCGCAGGGCCTCGCCCCGGTCGGCCTCGACCTGCGAGAAGCGGTAGAGGGCGTAGCGAGCGCGGGCGGCCTCGAGGAGCGCCGGGCCGCGGTCCGGGCCGTGCGCCGCCCGCTCGAGGGCCCGGATGGCGCGCTCCCAGTGATGCCGGTAGCGCCGCTTGTTCGGATCGCGCTTCACCTGGGCGAGGAGCGCGCGCGCCCGCTCGAGCCCGTCGACGCGGCGCGCCCGCGAGGCGGCGGCGGAGGGGCTTGACCGGCGGGCGTGCGGCGCGCCCGCGGCGCCGGGCGCCGAAAGGGCGATGAGGAAGGTGGCGCACAGGGACCCGAACATCGAACGATCACTCTAGAGCCGCCGATATCTCAGTCCATTTTTCGGCCGCTCCGGGGAGCCCGGCCGCCGGTCCGGCGCTAACATCATCGCCGTAGATCTTTAGGGGGTGCGGCACGATGTCACATCGAGTACTTTGTGGGTGAAACCCCACCCCATCGGGTCGTACAGTCCGGCGCTCGCGTCGGGCCTGCCGCCCGCGCACATCGCTCGAGGAGTGACAGATGACCAAGATCCTTACAGCCGCCGTTGCCCTCAGCCTTCTGTTCCTGAGGCCGGCCTTCGCCGCCGAGGCTCCCAAGGCGCCCATCGTCCTCAAGTCGGCAAAGCAGGGCGACGTGACCTTCAAGCACGAGACCCACGCCAAGGTCGAGTGCAAGGTCTGCCACGAGGGCGAGCCCGGCAAGAACCCGGTGCTCGAGGCGGGGGGCCCGCCGGCCATGAAGGCGGCGCACGCGATCTGCCAGGAGTGCCACAAGAAGCAGGAGAACAAGGCACTCGCGAAGTGCGACAACTGCCACAAGAAGGCCAAGTAGCCCGGCCGCACCGTTTCGCTCTTCCGCGAGGGGGCCGGCGCCAGCCGGCCCCCTCGCGCATTTCAGGAGGGCACCCTACCCCCCCTTCTCGAGGCGCTTCTTCAGCTCGGCGAGGAGGAGCAGGGCGTCGATCGGGCGCAGCCCCTCGATGTCGAGGGCGGCGAGCTCGCGAGCGACGGCCTCGAGGCGCCGGTCGGGGGCGGCCTCGAAGAGCGCGAGCTGAGCACTCCTCGGGGGCCTCCTCCCGCGCGCGCCGCCGCGCGCGAGCGCGGCGTGGCCGCCCTCGTCGACCTCCAGCGACTCGAGGTTCGCGAGGATCTCGCGCGCCCGGGCCAGGACCGGCTCGGGCAGCCCGGCGAGCTTCGCCACCTCGATCCCGTAGCTGCGCGAGGCGCCGCCCGGCACGAGCTTGCGCAGGAACACCACCTTCTCCCCCACCTCCTTCACCGCCACGGTGAGGTTCGAGACCCGCGGGCGCTCGCGGGCCAGGTCCTGCAGCTCGTGGAAGTGGGTGGCGAAGAGCGTGCGGCAGCCGACCCGGTCGTGGAGGTGCTCGGCCACCGCCCAGGCGATCGAGACCCCGTCGAAGGTGGAGGTGCCGCGCCCGATCTCGTCGAGGACCACCAGGGAGCGGCGCGAGGCGTTGTGGAGGATGGCGGCAGTCTCGGTCATCTCCACCATGAAGGTCGAGCGGCCGCGGGCGAGGTCGTCGGAAGCGCCCACCCGGGTGAAGATGCGGTCGACGAGGCCGACCCGCGCGCGCTTGGCCGGCACGAAGGAACCCACTTGGGCGAGGAGCGCGATGAGGGCGGCCTGGCGGAGGACCGTGCTCTTGCCGGCCATGTTGGGTCCGGTGATGACCAGGATCTGCCCCGCCCGCTCGAGGCGCTCGGCCTCCAGGGCGCCGCTCGAGGCGACGAGGAGGTCGTTCGGGACGAACCCCCCCGAGTCCTGGGGCAGCATGGCCTCCACCACCGGGTGGCGGCCCTCCTCGACGGCGAGCACCTCGGAGAGGTCGACCTGCGGCCGCACGTAGCCGCGTTCGGTCGCCACCCGGGCCAGGGCGAGCAGCGCGTCGGCGACCGCCACCGCGCCGGCGGCGGTGCGCAGGCGCGCGCTCTCCTCGACCGCCCGCGCCCGCAGGCGCTCGAAGAGCTCCTCCTCGAGGGCGAAGCGCTTCTCCTGCGCTCCCAGGACCTGCGCCTCGAGCTCCTTCAGGGCGGGGGTGACGAAGCGTTCCCCGCCCACAGTGGTCTGGCGCCGCTCGTAGTCCGCCGGGACGAGGTGCAAGTTCGGCTTCGTGACCTCGAGGTAGTAGCCGAAGACCCGGTTGTAGCGGACCTTGAGCGAGGCGATGCCGGTGCGGGAGCGCTCCTCGGCCTCCAGCCGCGCGATGAAGCCCTTCCCGTCCTCGGCGAGCGCCACCACCCGGTCGAGCTCCTCGGAGTGGCCGCGGCGGATGAGCCCGCCCTCCTTCAGCCCGGCCGGCGGCTCCTCGGCCACCGCGCGATCGAGGTACTCCGCGAGATCCTCGAGGCCGCTGAGCCCGGCGGCGGCCTCGCCGAGCAGGGCTGCCGGGGCGGCCGGCGCCCCCGGGGGATTTCGGAGCGCCTCGGCGAGCCGCGGCAGGGCGGCGAGCGTGTTGGCGAGTGCGCGCAGGTCGCGCGCGTTCCCCTGGCCGAGCACGAGCCTCGAGAGGAGGCGCTCGAGGTCGCCCACCGGCTTCAGGGCCAGGGCGAGCTCCTCGCGGAGGACCGCCGAGCCCGCCAGCTCCTCGACCGCGTCCTGGCGGGCCCGGATGGCGGAGAGCTCGCAGAGCGGCCAGCGCAGCCACTCGTTCAGCTTGCGGCCCCCGAGCCCGGTCACCGTCCGGTCGAGGAGCGCGAGGAGCGAGCCCTTCCTCCGGCCGCCCGAGAGGGTCCGCTCGATCTCGAGGTTGGCCCGCGTCGCCTCGTCGAGGTGCAGCACCGCCTCGGTGGCGAGGCGGGAGAGCCGGTCGACGTGGCGGGGGGCGGCGTGCTGGGTGTCCTCGAGGTAGGCGAGGGCGGCGGCCGCCGCCGCCAGGGCGCGCTGGAGGTCGCCCACCCCGAACCCGTCGAGCGAGGCCACCTTGAGGTGGCGCCCGAGCTTCTCGCCGGCGCGCTCGAAGTCCGCCTCCTCGCGCTCGGAGAGCGGGGCCCCCACCGCCCGGACCAGCGCCGCGCCGCGGGGGAGCGCGGCCTCGCCGCGGGCGAGGATGAGCTCGCGCACCGCGGCCCGGCGCAGCTCGTCGATGAGCCGCTCGTCGCTCGGGAGCTCGCCGAGCTTGAGCTCGCCGGTCGAGGCGTCGAGCAGCGCGAGCCCGCCGCCCCCCTCGGCGGCCAGCGCCACCGCCCCCAGGTAGGCGGCCTGGCGCGGGTCGAGCAGCTGGTCGTCGAGCACCATCCCCGGGGTCACCACCCGCGTGACCTCGCGCCTCACGATGGCCGAGCGGCCGGGCTCCTCGACCTGGTCGCAGATGGCGACCTTGAAGCCGCGCTCGAGGAGCTTGGCCACGTAGCCGCGCGCGGCGTGGTAGGGCACCCCGCACATCGGCACCCGCTCGTCCCCCTTGGAGCGGGCGGTGAGGGTGATCTGCAGGGCCTCGGCGGCGGTGAGGGCGTCCTCGAAGAACATCTCGTAGAAGTCGCCCAGCCGGAAGAAGAGGATGGCGTCCGGGTACCTCGCCTTCACCTCGAGGTACTGGCGCATCATGGGGGTGGCGCCCTGGACGAGCTCGCTCACCGTCCGCTCCACCGGCCGCGGGCCTGACGGGCCCTCGCGCCCCCCGCGCGGCGCGCCGGCCCTTCCGCTCTCGACATGGAGGGAGCTTGTAGCACGCGCCTGTGTCGTGGCGGCAGGGGGAGCGAGGTGATAGGAGATCGCCGTGCTCAGGGAGGCCATCAAGGACCTGAACCGGCTGCGCCAGATCGCCACCATCGCGGGGCGCCACGGGTTCGGGGCCTACTTCGATCAGACCCGCCTCGGCGAGCTCCTCGGCCATCGCGAGGCCGAGGAGGTGCGCCGGATGGCGGCCGGGACCGAGCCGGCCGGCCCGGCCCCCGACCGCCGCACCGCCCAGCGCTTCCGCCAGCTCCTGCTCGACCTCGGCCCGACCTTCATCAAGCTCGGCCAGCTGCTCTCCTCGAGGCCCGACATCCTGCCCTCGCACTGGGTGGAGGAGCTCTCCGAGCTGCAGGACGCGGTGCCGCCCTTTCCCTTGGCCGAGGTGCGGGCCCAGATCGAGCGTGGCCTCGGACGCACGGTGGAGGCGTGCTTCGCCGAGCTGGAGGAGGCCCCGCTGGCCTCGGCCTCCATCGCCCAGGTGCACCGGGCGGTCACCCACGCCGGGGAGCGGGTGGTGGTGAAGGTGCAGCGCCCGCGCATCCGCCAGCGCATCGAGTCGGATGTCGCCATCCTCTACCAGCTCGCCCGGGTGGTCGAGGCGGTGATCGAGGAGACCGGGGTCTACACCCCCACCGGCATCGTCGAGGAGTTCGACCGCTCCATCCACGAGGAGCTGGACTTCTCGAACGAGGCCCGCAACGCCCGCGCCATGGCCCAGAAGAGCCAGGGCCGGCCGGTGGTCATCCCGCGCGTCCACGACGACCTCTCGAGCGAGGCGGTCCTCACCCTCGACTACGTCGAGGGGGTGAAGGTGAGCGAGGTCTCGCGCGAGACGGGCTACGATCCGCCGCAGGTGGCGCGCAACATCATCGAGGCCGCCTTCCGCCAGATCTTCCAGGATGGCCTGTTCCACGGCGACCCCCACCCGGGCAACCTGCTCGTCCTCCCCGACAACCGGGTGGCCCTGCTGGACTTCGGGCTGGTCGGCCGGCTCACCAAGCCCATGCAGGAGGCGCTCGTCACCCTCATCATGGCCACCGCCCTGCGCGATCCGGACACCATGGCGCGCATGCTGAACCGGATCGGGGTGCCGGAGGACCACACCCCCTTCACCGCCTTCCGGGCCGACATCGGCATCCTCTTCGACCGCTACCTGGGCCTGAAGCTCGAGCAGATCCGGACCACCAGCCTCCTGCGCGACCTGCTCGACCTGGCCGTCAAGCACCGCATCCGGGTCCCCAAGGAGTACGCGGTCCTCTCCAAGGCCTCCATCGCGGTGGAGGGGATCATCCGCCGGCTCCACCCCCAGCTCGACATCCTCGAGATCGGCCTGCCCTACGCGAAGGAGCTGCTCTTCGCCCGCTTCAACCCGAGCGACGCCTCGGGCGCCCTCATGAAGTCGTTCCTCAAGCTGCAGTCGCTCACCGAGGACGTCCCGGCCCAGCTGCAGCAGATCCTGGTCGACCTCGAGTCGGGCAAGTTCCGGGTCAATGTCCGCTCGGAGGAGCTCGAGCGGATCGCCGGCAACGTGCGGACCCTGGGCGTCACCGTGTTCCTCGGCCTGTGCGCGGGCGGGCTCACCACGGGCGGCTTCCTGGCGCTGGCCCACGAGCTGTCGGGCTGGCGCGGCCTGCCGGTCCTGGGCGCGGGCGCCCTGCTCCTCGCCGGGCTCCTCTTCGGCGCCACCCTGGCCCTCCACCTCGCCGGCGCACCCCGCCGCAAGATCAAGCTGCGCCGCCTCCTCGACCGGAGCGATCGCTAAAGGGGGGGGCT
>DATJVF010000024.1:0-4348 GCA_035501995.1 Anaeromyxobacteraceae bacterium | reverse complement strand
AGCAAGGCCTTCTCGGGCGGCGAGAGCGCCGGGAGCGCCGTCCGCGAGGGCCTGTTCGCCGACACGCTCGCCGAGGCGCTCGTGAAGGGCGGCGGGATCGGCCTCACCCGCGAGCTCGAAGTGAGCCTCCTCGGCCCGGGCACGGGCGCGGCCGAGAATCCCCCGGCGGCGCTCGACCCCGGGGCCGCCGGGCCCAGAGCACCGCAGCCGAGCGATCTGCCGACCATCACGAGCCCCTTCGGGCCGCGTCAGGACCCCTTCGACGGACACCTGACGCGTCACGAGGGCGTCGACCTGCGGGCGGCGGAGGGCGCGCCCATCGGCGCGGCCGCCGGCGGCGTGGTGCGCCGGGCGGGCCTCGTAGGCGGGTATGGCCAGGCGGTCGAGATCGACCACGGCGGCGGCCTCACCACGCTCTACGGGCACGCCTCCGAGCTGCTCGTGCACGAGGGCGACACGGTGACCCAGGGTCAGGCCATCGCCCGGGTCGGGCACTCGGGCCGGGCTACCGGACCCCACCTCCACTTCGAGGTGCGACAGGACGGCAAGCCCCTGGATCCCGTGGAACTTCTGTCCGGGAGCGCTGGAGCGGCGAAACTGGCCTCACCCTTGCTCGGGGGCCCACCCGGCGCCGCGCCCGCCGGGCTCGCCTCGCCCGCCGCCAACTCGCCCACCAGGGCCAGGGCGCTCTCCGCCCTTAAGATCTACGGGCTCCGTGCCGATGACACATCTGAGAGCGGGTCCTGACCGCCCGGAGGTGTCGTATGAAGGTCACGGACGCAAGTCAAATCAGCGCGTTGGCCCCCAGCAAGACTCCCGAGCCCGGTCGCACCGCGGAGCCCACGGGGAAGGCCGACACGGTCACCACCGACGCGAGCGCGAAGGTCTCCGAGGCGGTGGCCCAGGCGCTCTCGGCCGCGCCGGGAAGCCAGTCGGCCAAGCTGCAGGAGATCGCCGCCCAGGTGCAGGCGGGTACCTACCGACCCGACCCCCAGGCCATCGCCCAGCAGATCCTGGACGACGCCGAGTTGGCCGCCAGGTTGCAGTCGCTGTTCCTGAGGTCGTAAGCGCCCTCCGCGCAGCATCCCACGACCCGACGACAGGACCCACATGAACCTCGAGAGATCCCTCGAGATGGCGCGACAGCTGCGCGACGAGCTCGCCGCCGAGGTCGAGCGAGCCCGCGCGGAGCGCCAGCTCATCCGCACCCTCGACGCCGCCGCGCTCTTCACCCGGGCGAGCGAACGCGGGGCCTTCGTCGCCGAGGTGGCAAGGCTCGAGCGCGAACTCTCCCTCGCCCTCGGCCGGGCCGCCGGGACGGCTGGCCTCGTGGCGGGGACCCTGGAGCGGCTCGAGGCCCTCGCCCCCGAGGCGACCCAGGTCCTGAAGGGGGTCCTCTCCGAGGTGCGCTCGCTCGCGAGCGCGCTCCAGGAAATCGACCGGCTGAACTTGAAGCTCGCCGACCGGGCCCTCGCCTGCGTGCGCGGTTACGTCGAGGCCCTCCGGCCATCCGTCCGCGCCTACGACCGGCGTGGCCTGCGGGGCACGAGCGCCCCCGCGCTGGCCATGGTCTCGAGCAAGGGCTAGCCCATGGCCAACATCCTCTCCATCCTCACCTCGGCCGGAACGAGCCTCGCCGCCCAGCAAGAGGTCACCGCCACCGCCAGCAACAACATCGACAACGCCAACACCCCGGGGTACTCCCGCCAGACCGCGGTGGTCACGGACCTCGCCCCCACCGACACGGTGGGCGGCACCGTCGTCGGCGGCGGCGCCACCGTGACCACGGTCACCCAGGCCCGCAACCGGTTCCTGGAGGCCCAGATCCCCCAGGCGCTCGCCCAGGCCGCCCAGTCCTCCGCCGAGTCGGACGCGCTCGCCTCGCTCGCGACCTTCAACACCGGCACCGACGCGAGCAGCGGATCCTCGACCACCACCGGAGGCGCCCTCTCGACCGCCATCTCCAGCTTCTACTCGAGCCTGTCGGCGGTGGCGCAGGACCCGAGCGACCCGAGTCTGCGCAGCGCGGCTTTCGGCGAGGCCCAGGCGCTCGCCCAGGCCTTCAACACGACGAGCGAGGACATCGCCTCGAGCCGCTCCGCCCTCGACACCCAGGCGAGCGGCCTCGTGGGCGAGATCAACGCCGCCGCGGCCGCGGTGGCCCAGCTGAACGGCGAGATCCAGGAGGCGAGCGCGGGCGGCACCCCGCCGAACGACCTCCTCGACCAGCGGCAGACCCAGCTCGACACCCTGGCCACGCTCACCGGCGGCACGCCCCTCACCACCTCCCAGGGGTACGTGAACGTGATGCTGCCGGGGGGCATCGCGCTCGTGGCCGGCACGAGCGCCGGCTCACTCTCGACCCAGCCCGACCCCACGAACGGGGGCCACCTGGGGCTCGTCCTCACCCAGCCGGGCGGGACCAGCACCATCGCCATCGCCGACGCCGGCGTGGGCGGCAGCCTGGGCGGCACGCTCGCGGCCCGCGACGGGGCCCTCGCCACCGCCGCTGCTCAGGTCGATGAGCTGGCCTCGGATCTCTCCGCCCAGCTCAACACCGTGAACGAGGCCGGCTACGGGCTCGACGGATCGACCGGGCTCGCCCTCTTCACGACCGGCCCCACCGTGACCGGCGCCGCCGGCGCCATGGCGCTCGCCCTCTCGAACTCGGACCAGCTCGCCCTCTCGGCCACGAGCGGCGCCACCGGCGACGCCACCAACGCCCAAGCGCTCGTCGCCACCCAGTCGGCGGCCCTCTCGGGCGGCGAGGACGTCACGAGCACGCTCTCGAGCATCACCTCCCAGTTCGGGACGGCGGCCTCCGACGCCCAGGCGCTCTCCACCCAGGACAGCGCCCTCAGCGCGAACCTGCAGACCCAGCGCGCCTCCTACTCGGGCGTCTCGACCGACGAGGAGCTCATCACCCTGCAGAGCGCGCAGCGCGCCTACGAGGCCATCTCCAAGGTGATCACCACCACCGACACCATGATGGACTACCTCCTCTCCATGACCAACATCACCACCTAGGGGAGCGACCGTGCGCGTCAGCGACAGCGTCATCTTCCAGAACGCCACCCAGAACACCCAGGCCGCGGAGAGCGCGGTGCAGCGGGCGACCGAGGTCGCCTCGACCGGCCTCAAGGTCCAGACGCCCTCCGACGCCCCCTCCGCCGCGGGCCTCATCGTCACCTACAGCATGCAGAGCAGCCGCTACACCGCCATCGCCAGCGGGGCCCAGGCCGCCTCGAGCGAGCTCTCCGCCGCGAGCAGCGCCCTGAACGACATCTCGACCCAGCTCTCCCAGGCGAAGCAGCTGGCGATGGAGTACGCGAGCTCAGGCACCTCGCAGCAGAGCGCGGCCGGGGTGACCCAGGCGAACTCCATCCTCAGCCAGATCCTGGCCGACCTCAACACCTCGTTCGGGAACCGCTACCTGTTCGGCGGTACCCTCGACGGCGCCCCCCCCTTCGACGCCGCCGGCAACTACCAGGGCAACGCCAGCGTGCGCCAGGTCGAGATCGCCCCCGGGGTCTACGAGCCCTCGAGCGTCGACACCAGCACCTCCATCCTGGGCTCGGGCGGCGGCACGAACGTCGTCACCGCCCTGCAGTCGCTCTCCACCGCCATCGCGTCGAACGACCCCACCCAGGTGCAAGCGGTGATCTCGTCTCTCGACGCCTCGATCAACCAGGTGGCGGGTGCGAGCGCGCAGGCAGGCGTCTCGATGAGCACCTTCAACAGCGCCGTCACCACCGCCACCCAGACCGCCAGCAACTACACCAAGGCCACGAGCAACCTGTCCGATGCGGACGTGGTGGCCTCCTCCATCGCGCTCCAGGCCGCCCAGACCGCGCTGCAGGCGTCGCTCTCCGCCACCGCCCAGTCGTTCAAGCTCTCCCTCGTCGACTACCTGCCGAGCGAGCGAGGGGGCGATGAAGGGCGGCGCGCTACCGGCTCGGGAGATGGAGTCCCCGGTGGCGGGGCACGAGGAGGCGACCCAGGTCCCGCGCCGGCCGCTCGGTGGCGACGCCCGGCGCGCCCTCACCGCCATCCTGCGCGAGCGCGCGCACGGCTTTCCTAACCTCCTCGCGCCGCGCCTCTCGGCGGCCGCCCGCCTCGCCCCGGCCCTCCTCCACGCGAGCTTCGAGCGGTCCCCCCTCGACGGGGAGGCACCGGGGGTGGCCGGGCTCCGGTACCGCAAGCGCTGGTCCTCGCTCGCTCGCGCCTTCGGCCTGCCCCCGCCCTGCCGGGCCCAGCGCGGGCGCTGCCTGGTCGAGGCGGTGCTGGTCCTGCCGCGGGGGCCCGCGCTGGAGATCGTCGCCCTCGTGCCGAGAGGGGTACGCACCGA
>DATJVF010000023.1:0-6780 GCA_035501995.1 Anaeromyxobacteraceae bacterium | reverse complement strand
TGCCCCCCGAGCTGTGGGGCCGGCTCGACGACCGCATCGCCTTCGAGCCCCTGGGACGCGAGGAGCTCCGGCGCATCGCCGCCCTGCTCCTCGCCCGCTCGTCGGCGCTCCTCGCCGGGGAGCGCCAGATCCGCTTCACGGCCTCGGCGGAGGTGATAGACCATCTCCTCGACCACGGCGGGCTCGACCCGCACCTCGGGGCGCGCCCCCTGCGCGCCGCGGTCGAGCGTCTCGTCGAGGCCCCCATCGCCGAGCGCATCCTCAGGGGCGAGCTCGCGCCGGGCGCCAAGGTCTCGGTGAGCGTCGCGGCGGGCGAGCTTCGCTTCGCCGCGGTTCCCTGAACGGAGAGGCGGGGCGGCCCGGGCGCGCCCGGCTCAGAGCTTGCCCCGGTAGAGCCCCCGCGCCTGGAGGTAGCCGAGCACGCGCGCCGGGACGAGGCGCGAGACGTCCTCGCCGCCTGCCAGGCGGGCGCGGATGGCCGTGCTCGAGACGTCCGGCAGCGCGAACTCCTGGCCGGACGCGGGCGGGTGACCCTCGCGGCCGACCACGATGAGCCGCGCGAGCTCGCGCACCTGGTCGAAGCGGTACCAGCGCGCGGCCTCGCCGAGCACGTCCGCCCCCACCACCAGCGCGAAGCGCAGGGCCGGATGCTTGTCCCGGAGGTACTCGAGCGTGCGCACCGTCTTCCCCACCAGTGGATCCGAGGCCAGCTCCTCCTCCGCCCGGCAGACGTGCACCCCCCTCAGCGGGGCGGCGGCGAGCTCGCACATGCGCACCCGGTCCTCGTAGGGGGCGAGCTCCTTGCCGAAGGGGTGGCGGTAGCTCGGCAGGAGCCACACCTCCTTGACCCCTTGGGTGGCGAGCGCCCAGTAGGCCGCCATGAGGTGGGCCACGTGGGGCGGGTTGAACGAGCCCCCGAGGAGCGCCACCTCGCGGGGCGCCTTCGTTTCCTCCCGGGCCTCGCCCGGGCCGGCCGGTCGCTCCTCTTCCGGGTTCATGCCCTCGCTCCTCGCGCCGCCCTCACGCCTCGTACAGGAGGTGGGGCCGCCGCCGCCGCCCGAAAGCCGCCTCCTCGCGCCTCCACGCCCGCGCCATCTCGCGGGCGCTCATGCCCGACTCGATCCCGCTGCGCTCGCGCGAGGAGCCGCACAGGAGGTCGAAGGCCAGCACGCCCTCGCTGAACTCGTAGGGAGCCGTGCGCCAGGCGAACTCGCGGGGGGCGACCTGGCGGGCCGCGGCGACGCAGGCGAGCCCGGTCTCGACCGGGCGGAAGGTCGCCGGGTCGACCACCACGAGCTCCGCCCCGAAGCAGCGCGCCCCGGCGTGCTTGTCGAAGCCCGGAACGAAGCTCACCGGCCGGAAGAGGACCCCGGGCAGCCGCTCGGCCCGGAGAGCCTCGAGGAGAGGCTCCGGGCGCAGCCAGGGCGCCCCGAACAGCTCGAAGGGGCGGGTGGTGCCGCGGCCCTCGGAGAGGTTCGTGCCCTCGAGGAGGCACATCCCGGGGTAGACGAGGGCGGTCTCCGGGGTGGGCATGTTGGGCGAGGGGAACACCCAGGGTAGGCCGGTCTCGCGCTGGCCCATCCCCCTCCGCCACCCGCGGCACCCCACCACGGTGAGCTCGAGGTGGGAGAGGCCGCGCTCCATCTGGAACAGGTGGGCGAGCTCACCCACCGTGAGCCCGTGGCGGGGGGCGAGGTCGTGGAGCCCGCAGAAGCTCTCGAATCCGGGGGAGAGCCGCGGCCCCTCGAACTTTAGCCCGCCGATGGGGTTCGGCCGGTCGAGCACGAAGAACCGCATCCGGGCGCGGGCCGCCGCCTCCATGCACAGCATCATGGTGGCCTGGTAGGTGTAGTAGCGCGCTCCCACGTCCTGGATGTCGAAGACGAGGGCGTCGAGGGCGGCGAGCTGGTCCTCCCGGGGCGAGAGGGACTCGCGGGTCGCGCCGTAGAGCGAGTGGACCTTGAGCCCGGTGGCGCGGTCGCGCTCGTCGCCCACCGCCGCCATGTACGGAGCGTCCCCCCGGACGCCGTGCTCGGGCCCGAAGAGGGCGGCGAGCCTCACCCCGGGCGCCGCCTTCAGGAGGTCGGCGGCGTGGCGGAGCCGCCGGTCCACCGCGGTCGGATTGGAGACGAGCCCCACCCGCAGGCCGCGCAGCGGATGAAAGCGCTCGGCGACGAGCACCTCGAGCCCGCTCTCCACCGCCTTGCGACCCCGCCCTGAGGGCCCCGCCCCCGAGGGCCTCCCGGGCGAAGCGAGCCGTTCCGGTCGCGGCGCCCTGGCCCGCCCGCCCCGGCGCTCCCGCAAGACCCGCCTGTGCGTCCTCGCCATCTCGAAGAGGCCCGTTCCTCTGAGCGCCGCCCCGGGGGGCGGCCCGGCCGATGGTAGCACGCGACCTTCCCCGGCGCCCCGCCGGGCCGGGGGACGGGCGGGGAGCCCCTCGCCCCTACTGGTGCCAGCAGACCTGGGCGCTGGCGTTGCAGGTGTAGCCGAGCTGGGCCGGGCAGTCGGCGTCGGTGGTGCACGGCGCGGTGCAGAAGCCGATCGCGTCCGGGTTGCGCTGGGCCGGCCAGCAGCTGAGCCCGGCCTGGGCGCAGGAAGCGTCCGAGAAGCACGGGCTGTGGAAGGCCTGGAAGAGCGCCGAGCAGCCCTGCACCGCCACGCAGGCGCTCCCACCCGACAGGCTCGCGCAGGTGAAGCCGGCCGCACAGTCCTGGTCGGAACTGCAGGCGTGGCTGCACACGTTCACGTCGGGCGGGGCGGAGACGCACATGGGGGCCTGCCCGGCCGGCCCGGCGCTGCAGTCGGCGCTGGTCGTGCAGGGGGCGCAGCTCGACCGCAGGCTGGGCGCCGCGCACAGGTGATCGATGCACTGCGCGCCGGTGCCGCACTGGTCGTCGGACGTGCAGGCGTAGCACCGGCCGTCGCCGCCGCAGTAGAGCCCGGCCGAGCAGCTGTTGGAGAGGCACCCGCGACGGTTCCCGTCGCCGTCGTTCACGCCCAGCCCGAACTCGATCTGGGCCGAGGTCTCCTGGGTCAGGTCCACCTCTTCGGGCCCGCCCGAGAAACCGGCGAGGGACGCCCGGACCGTGAACAGGCCGGGCGGGAGGGGGAAGAGCGTCGCCACCTCTCCGGTGGTCCCGTCCGAGAGCGCGGCCCCGTCCACCGAGTAGCTGGCGTTCGCCCCCGAGCTCCCGCCGTCGCAGCGCACCGCCGCGAAGACGGTGCGGGCGGTGGCGAGCGCGCTCGCGTCGACGTCGGCCGCGCGCGCGATCTGCGCCCCCCGCACCTCCACCGGGACCGTGTCGGCCCGCGAGGCGCCGTCGAACAGCACCACCTGCACCGCCCCCACCGGCACCCCCTCGAGGGTGTAGGAGCCGTCGGCGGCCAGGAGGGTCTTCGTGCCAGGCGAGCCGAGCGCGTAGGCGTAGGCAGCCCCGGCCACGAAGGTCCCCGTGAGCCGACCCTCCACGTCCCCCTGGGCGAGGTTGGGCGTCGAGATCCCGCCGCAGCCGGCCAGGGTGAAGGCGAGGAGGAGCGCGGACGCCCGCAGGGTGGCGCTTTCGCTCATGTGCCTCTCGAAGACCCTTCGACGAGGCCATCGGTCACGCGCGGCCATCAGAATCGCCATCCCGCGCCGAGGGAGAGCTCCCCGAAGCCACTCGATCGGTTGGCGCCGTTCACCTTGAGGAGCATGAAGTCGAGCTGGGCCTCGGCCCCCACGCTGAAGC
This sequence comes from Anaeromyxobacteraceae bacterium, assembly GCA_035501995.1. Classification (GTDB taxonomy): domain Bacteria; phylum Myxococcota; class Myxococcia; order Myxococcales; family Anaeromyxobacteraceae; genus Anaeromyxobacter_A. The sequence goes on along the minus strand of DATJVF010000023.1, from coordinate 3,052 downwards.
GCCCGAAGGCGAGCTCGAGCCCGCCCATGAGGCCCGGGGTGAGGGTGAGGTAGCTCTGGGCCGGGACGAGGTCGAGCGAGAAGGACCGCTGGAGGTAGACGAGCGAGAGCCGCGGCCCGCCGAGGAGCTGCAGCCGGTCGTTCCCCAGCGGAGTGAACCGCCAGGGGAGCGCCACCCCCGCCGTGAAGGCGCTGTAGCGGTAGGAGGCCACCGCCGGACCCGCCGGCGTGCCCTCCGTGAGCGAGCCCGACCCGACCGAGCCCTCGGCGTCGATGCGCAGGTTGAGGTGAGGCGACGGGAAGTCGCGGCTCGTGACGCTCACCCCGGCGCCCACCACCGGCCCGAGGACGTCGGCGCGGCTCTGCCGGTCGAGGAAGCCCATCACCGCGATGCGCGGCTCGAACTCGAAGCGGCCCAGAGAGCGGGTGGCGAGCCGCTCGAGGTCGAGGCGCTCGCCCGGGGCGAGCACCACCGCGTCCTCGATGGCCGGCTCGGCCTCGCCCTTAGCGATCTCGACCCGGTGCCTCCCCGGATCCACCGCCACCCCACCCGGCAGCTCGGCCAGCGCCAGGCCGTCGACGCGGACGGTGAACCCGTCCAGCCGCGGGTCGTAGCTGTAGAGCTCGGGCTTGCCACGCCGCACGATCGCGCCCACGAGCACGATGGGGTCCACCCCCACCTCGCTCGTCTCCGCCGACGGGCGCTGGCGCCCGAGGGTGAACTCGTAGGTCATGCGACGCGCGTAGTCGTGGGCCTCGGAGACGGTCACCGCGCCGTCGCCGTTGCGGTCGGCCCGCTGCCGGAGGGCCTCCACGAAGAAGTGGGTGTAGATGTCGTTCTCGAGCTTCTCGTCCTCGCGCGCCGTCTCGCCCCAGTCGCTGGCGGCGAGCACCACGCTCGAGCGCGAGACCTCCTCGATGGGCCGGACGAAGAAGCCGCCCTTCAGGGTGGAGCGCTCCCGCTCCACCGCGTCGGGCAGCCGAGACTTGCCGCCGCCGGAGTGGCAGGCGGCCAGGATGAGCACCTTGCGGCGCGATTTCAGCGCGTCGAACTCGGCGAGGAGCCCGTCCACCGAGAGCGCCGTCCCCGGCACGTCCGAGACCCGGGTCTCGCGCGTCACGAGGTAGCGCCTGAGGTCCCCCCGCGCGTCCCTGGCCAGCGTGCCGTGGGTGGAGAGGTAGACGAGCACCGTGTCGCGGTCGTCCTGCGAGGAGAGCGCGAGCCTCGAGAGCGCCGCCTGCACCTCGGCGCGGGTGGGCCCCCCTTTCAAGACCTCCACCTGGTCGAAGTGCCCGAGCGCCGGATCGCGCAGCACCGCCGCCAGGTCGTCGGCGTCCTTCTCGGAGTAACGCAGGGTGTTCCAGCCCGCCTCCTCGAACTGCCGGATGCCGATGACGAGCGCCAGCCGCCGCGGCGCGTAGCCGGCGTCGAGGGCCGCCCGCGGCACGTCGAGCGGGACGAGCCCGCCCTTCTCGCCCGAGCTGGCGCACGCGAGCGCGAGCAGGAGCGCCGCCCACGCGGAGCACCGGGCGTTCAGGGAGAGGTTGGTCGGCGCGAGCGCCATAAGGACGGGCTCTCAGCTTAGCGGTGGTGGCCGCCCTTCGCCTCCCTTTGGGCGAACGGCGCGCTCACTCGACCGTGATCTCCACCTCGTCCTCCGCCACCCCCGGTGCGCGCGCGCCCTGCTCGAGCTCCCCCTCGCCGAGGGGTGCGGCGCTGGAGTACAGCACGAAGCGCTGGGGCCCGGTGAGCCCCTGGAGCGGGTAGGCCGCCGGCCTTCCCTCCTCGGAGACGTCGACCGTCCCCGGCCGCGAAAGGTGGGCGCGCCAGATGAGGTCGCGCTCCCCGCCACCCACGCGCAGGAGCGCCACGTAGGCCGGCGCCTTCACCTCGACCCGGAAGGCGAGGCTCGCCGCCCTCGGCAGCGCCTCCCCGCTGCGGCCACGGGCCACCCCGGCCGTCCCCGCCCCCGGCTCGACCACCGCGAACCTGAGGCGCGCCGGGGCGGAGAGGGCCACCCCCTTCTCGCCGGTGAGGGAGGGCCCGCGCCCACCCCGCTCGAGCCTGAGCGCGAGGCCCGCGCCGCCCACCGCCAAGAGGAGCGCGGCGGTGGCCCACAGGCGGCCCCGGCGCACCCTACCCCTCACCCGCCCGAGCCCGCGTTCGATGCGTGCGTACTCGAGGTCGTCGCCCCGCGCCGCGGGCCTTTCCGGGGAGAGCCGGCCGAGGGCGGCGTCCACCGCGCCGTCGGCCGCGTCGGGCGGCAACGCCGCGAGGAAGCCCTCGCAGGTCTCGCAGGGCTCCGCGAGGTGCAGCCCGAGCTCCCGGGCGGCCCCGGGCGCGAGCTCCCCCGAAAGGAGCTTCTGGTAGGTATCCCTCGTCAGGTGGAGCGGGCTCATCGAGGCTCCCTACCTAGATGGACTCCTCGCCCCGCAGCCTGGCCACTTCGGCGAGGAGCCTCTTCTTCACCTTGGACCGGAAGCGCTCGAGCCGCATGGTGATGGCGCTCTTGCCCACCCCGAGCCTCTCGGCGATCTCCCGGGCCGAGAGCTCGCCCTCCACGTAGAACAGCCGCACCGTCTCCTTCTCCGGCCCCTCGGGGAGCTCGGCGATGGTCCGCCGGACCGCCTCCAGCTCCGCCTCGGCGGAGGGGTCGAAGGCCTCCGCCGAGGGCGCGCCGTCGGGCTCCTCCTCGAGCCTCTCGAAGACCTGGTGCGCCGCACGACGGCGCGCGAGGTGGGTGAGCGCCCGGTTGCGGGTGATGGTCAGGATCCAGGGGCCGAAGCGACCGGGGTCCTTGAGGCCCTGGAGGCTCAGGAGCGCGCGCACGAAGGACTCCTGGACCACGTCCGCCACGTCGTCCGGGTCGAGCTCGGCGAACGAGCGCGCCAGCCGGTGCACGGCCGGCCGGTGGCGGTCGTAGAGCGCCCGCTTGGCGTTCCCCTCCCCTCCGGCCGCGCGGCGGACCAGGTCCGCCTCGTCGAGCCCCTCGGGGGCGGGCGCGCGCGCCGTCTTCGGTCGAGGGTCAGCCAACGCGGGCGAAGGCTACTAC
>DATJVF010000022.1:0-4982 GCA_035501995.1 Anaeromyxobacteraceae bacterium | reverse complement strand
GGAAGGGACCGGCCCAACCACGTAGGAGGTTCGACGATGGCAGCGTTCATGTTCATCTTCCGCGGCAGCAACACCCGGAGCGACTCTCCGGAGCAGATGCAGCAGCACATGCAGAAGTGGCTCAGCTGGTTCGAGGGCCTCTCGAAGTCCGGCGCCTACAAGGGCCAGGGGGCGCCGCTCGAGCCGGTCGGCAAGGTCGTGCGCGGCACGAGGAAGACCGTCTCCGACGGCCCCTACGCCGAGGCGAAGGACCTCGTCGGCGGCTACGCCATCGTGGAGGCCAGGGACCTCGAGGCGGCGATCGAGATCGCGCGGGGTTGCCCCACCTACGAGAAGGACGGCGCGGTCGAGGTCCGACCGGTCCGGGTGATGTGACCGAGGCGGTGACAGCGCTCGCGAGCCACCTGTTCCGCCGCGAGGCGGGCCGCATGGTCTCGTCCCTCGTCCGCCGGCTCGGGGTCCGCCACCTGGCGCTCGCCGAGGACGCGGTGCAAGACGCCCTCCTGCGCGCGCTCGAGGTCTGGAAGTTCGGGCGCGCGCCCGACCATCCGGCGGCCTGGCTCATGCGGGCGGCCTGGAACCGGGCCCTGGACCTCCTCCGGCGCCAGGACCGCGCGGCCCGGCTCGTGCCCGAGCTCACGACGAGCCTGGCCTCGGCCGGGAGCGAGGCGGTGGAGACCGCCCGGCACGCCATAGAGGACGACGAGCTGAGGATGATGTTCTCCTGCTGCGACCCGGCCCTCGGCCGGTCGGCCCAGGTCGCGGTGATCCTCAAGTACCTCTGCGGCTTCTCGGTGCAGGAGATCGCCCAGGCCTTCCTCGCCGCCGAGGCGACGGTGGAGAAGCAGCTCTTCCGCGCGCGCCGCGCCCTGTGCGAGCAGGGGGCGCTCTTCGAGGTGCGGGATCCCTCCCAGGTGCGCGAGCGCCTCCCGGCGGTCCACAACGCCATCTACCTGTTGTTCAACGAGGGCTACCACGGCAGCCACCCGCAACGTGCCGTGCGCGAGGACCTCTGCTTCGAGGCCATGCGGCTCGGCCTGTTGCTCTCGCACCTCCCTCCGGCCGCGGTGCCCGAAACCCAGGCGCTCCTGGCCCTGTTCTGCTTGCTTTCGGCCCGCCTGGCGGCGCGCATGGACGACCGCGGCCACCTGCTCCTGCTCGCCGAGCAGGACCGCCGCCGCTGGGACCGGGAGCTGCTCGAGGAGGGGTTGCGCCGCCTCGACCTCTCGGCCGAAGGCGAGGCGCTCACCGCCTGGCACCTCGAGGCGGCCATCGCCGCGCGGCACGCACTGGCGACGAGCTTCGCCGAGACCGACTGGACCTCCATCCGCCAGCTGTACGACCTGCTCCTGCGCCTGCGCCCCACCCCGGTGGTGGCGCTCAACCGCGCCATCGCCATCGGCATGGCCGAGGGCCCCGAGGCGGGTCTGACCGCCATCGCCCGCATCGAGGACCGCGCGCGGCTCGAGAGCTACCCCTTCCTCCCCGCGGCGTCGGCCGAGTTCGAGCTGCGGGCCGGGCGGCCACGGCGCGCCGCCGAGCTCTTGCGCGCGGCTCTCCGCCTGACCCGCAATCCCGCCGAGGAGGAGGTGCTGAGGCGGAAGCTCGCGCTCGCCGAGCGAGGGGCGGGCGGCGCGGCCAACGGTGCGCTTCAGGGGTGAGCCCCGACGCGTCGCGCGGCTAGTCGGCCGGCCGTCGCGACCCCCGGGGTCCTCCGCCGCCTTCGGAGGAGCCAGACGCGCCCTCCATCCTCACCTCGATCACCTCGTTGCGCACGGGGAGGTGGACGTAGGCGGCGAGGAGCGGCTTCTTGAGGGCCCGGCGGAGGGCCTCGGCGTACCAGCCGAGCTGGGGTGCCCACGCCTCCTCGAGCCGGCGGTCGCGCTCGACCTCGCTGCCGGGGAAGGTCTTGTGGTCCACGACGACGAAGGCGTCGGGGAGCTCGAGCAAGAGGTCCACCTCGCCGACCAGAAGCCGGGGGATACGGCCGCCGAGCCGCGCCCGGACCGGCCACTCCCGGCGCCAGACGGCACCGGGATGGCGCGCCTCGAGGAAGGTCCGCAAGGCGGTGGAGATCTCGAGGAGGGCGGTCGGGTCGAGCGCGGACTCCACGCCGTGCGCCGCGAGGAGCCGCGCGGCCATGGCACGGCGCTCTTGCGGGTCTTCCCCCGCATCGGCCGCCAGGAAGGCGTGGACGGCGTCGCCGACGGTCGCCATCTCCTCCGGGCGGGCCAGGAGCGCGCGGCGTGGACCGAGGGAAGTGACCGCCACGATCTCGGCCCGGCCCTCCGCACCGCGGGGCTCGCTCGAGGGGACGAGGCGCTCGGGAGGGCGCTCCTGGCGCGAGCCCGCGGCGAACCAGCGCACCGAGGCCGGGGCGTCCCGCTCGACCTGCGAGGGGAGTCCGGACAGCGTGCGCACCCGGCAGGCCCACGTCCGCCGGCCCACCCTCACCTCGTCCAGCTCGCCCCTCGCCTCGAAGGGCCAGGCGAGGAGGGCCGGCCGAGCTCCGTCGTCGAGCGCGGAGAGCACCTGCACCGCGGGGCCTCCTCGGGCCGGGAGGCCGGCCACCGCCACCAAGAGGTCGCGTGCCCGGGTGAAGCCCACGTAGAGGAGCCGGGTCCGCTCGGCGCGCGCTCGGGCATCGGCGCGCAGCGCCTCCGGAGCGCGCCGGGCGGATTCGAGGAGCGGCAGGTCCTTCGAGAGCTGGGCGTACGGCCAGGGCCAGTAGCGGATCCAGCGCCCGGCGAGCGGGGCGTTGAAGTCGAACGTCTGAGCCGGCTCGACCGCGATCTCGAAGGGCTCGGGCGCCCGCGCGAAGTCGAGCTCCGAGAGGATCACCACCGGCCACTCGAGGCCCTTGGCCCCGTGCCAGGTGGTGACCTGCACGGCGTCGGCGGCGGTCGGCGTCGCCTGCTCGGCGGCCAGGTCGAGCTCGCCGAGGTGGGCGACCAGCCCGAGCACCGTGGCCGCCGCCCGGCGCGACTGGCACAGGTTCTCGTAGCCGCGCGCCTCGGCCCGCACGGCCTCCAGGTTGGCGAGCCGTCGCTCCGGTTCCGGCCAGCTGCGCAAGAGCGCCGGCACCCCGGCCAGGCGGAGCGCCAGGTCGAGGCCCTCCGCGGGCGAGAGGTGCGCCGCCTCGGCCGCCCGGAGGGCCGCCACCCGGGGGTCGTCCTCGAAGGGCCAGGGCCTCGGCGGGCCGCGCTCACCGGCCGCCTCGGCCAGCTGCTGCGCCTCCCGCCAGGCGGCGATCTCGAGGAGGCGGCGGGAGAGCCAGCCGTCCGGGTCGGAGGCCGCCCGGCCGCTGAGCCAGCTCACCTCGAGGGCCGCGATCCCGTCGGCGCGGTCGGCGAGCAGCGCCAGCGCGGCGCGGGCGAGGAGGAACTCCGGCTGACGCGCGAGCCCGGCGAGGGGGGCGGTGGCCGGGATGCCGCGGGCCTGCAAGGCGGCGGCGATCTCGCGGCAGCGCTCGTTCCGGAAGGCCAGGACGGCGATGTCGCGCCGCCCCGCCGGGCGGAGCCGGTCCCCGCCGTCCGCGCCGCGGTCGCGGACGGTGAGTCCCGCCGCGAGCAGCGCCTCGACGCCCTCGGCGATGGCGTGGGCCTCGCGGGGGACGCCCCCCTCCGCTCCCCGCTCCCGCGGCGCGGCGCGCCAGCGCCAGGCCTCGAAGGCCGGTTGGCCCACCAGCGGACCTGGATCGGGGCGCGCCGCGACGAGCCGGACCTGCTCCTCGGGGAACCCGAAGGGCCTGAGCGCCCGCGTGAAGAGCTCCGAGACGAGGTCCACGAGCGGCGGGCGCGACCGGTAGGAGGTCCCGAGGATGTCCGGGGCCTTCCCGCCGAGGACCCGGTCGACGGCCGCCGACATGAGCTCAGGATCCGAGCCCTGGAAGGCGAAGATGGCCTGCTTGCGATCGCCGACCCAGATGCTGTGCCGGGCGATCCTGGCGAGGGCGGTGGCGAGCGCCAGCTGGAGGGGGGAGATGTCCTGGAACTCGTCCACCACCACGAGGTCCAGCCTCTCGCGGAGGGCCTCGACGACTGACGGCCGCGCCAGGAGGTCGTGGGCGAACGCCAGCATGTCGCCGAAGTCGAGCACCCGCGCGGCGGCCTTCTCGGCGGCGAAGGTGTCGATGGCCTGGGCCGCCAGGGCGAACAGGTCCGCCTGCACGGCGCGCAGGTCTGCCTGGAACGGTTCGCTCTCGAGGTGCGAGCGGACGAGCTCGACGAAGCCGCCGGCGATCGAGGCGAGCTTCTTCTTGTCGACGAGGCCGGCGAGCCGGACGAGTTCCTTGAAGGGCGGGGCGCCGCGGGTCCGCTGCTCGGCGGAGAGGGCCGAGGCCAGCCGCGCGCGCTCGCGGGCGGCGCCGTTGCCGGGGTCCCCTTCCACCTCGGTGCGCAGGGCGGCCGAGAGGCGGGCGAGCTCCGCCCGGAGCCGGTCATGCCAGTCGTCGGCCCGGACGGCGACCGGCGGGAGGAGGGCGTCGAGGGTCGTGCGACTCGCCGTGGCCGAGCGCCGGAGCTCCGTGGCGCCCATGCCGTTCTCGCGCGCCCGGTCGACGATGCGGCGAAGCGTTTGCTTCCAGTCGTCCATGGAGAGGCGGCGCGCCAGACGGTTCAGATGCGCCTCGCGGCCCGCCACCACCTGCGAGAGGGCCCGGTCGAACAGGTGCTGGCGCTCGGAATCGGGAACCGGCTCGAGGTACGGGGAGAGCCCGGCCTCGAGCGCGAACTCGCGGAGCAGGCGCTGGCAGACCGCGTGGAGCGTGCCGAGGTAGCCGTCGCGGACGCGCGCGGCGAGGTCGGGCCGGGCCTCCTCGAGGAGCGCGCCCCGGATGCGGCTGGCGAGCTCGCCCGCCGCCTTGAGGGTGTAGGTGACGGCCACCACGCCCTCGGGGCGGGCCCGACCGTCGAGGAGCGCCCGGGCGAGGTCCTGGCTCAAGCGCCGGGTCTTTCCCGTCCCGGCGCTGGCGCTCACGATCT
>DATJVF010000021.1:0-3922 GCA_035501995.1 Anaeromyxobacteraceae bacterium | reverse complement strand
GGCCGCGCGGGCGGTGTGGCCGCCGTCGCGGCCGACGATGCCGAAGACCCCGGCGCCCCTCTCCCGCGCCAGGTCGACGGCGCGCACCAGGTTCTCCGAGACCTTCTTCTCGGCGCTGCCCCCGCCCACCGAGAAGACCAGCAGGGCGTCGCGGGAGGACAGCCGCGAGGTCTCGAGCCAGGCGGCGAAGACCGTCTCGAAGCCCTCGTCGTTGGCGCGGGCGGTGAGCTCGGAGACGTTGTCGGTCGGGGCGTAGGCCTCGAAGCCGCACAGCTTGCGGAAGTCGTTGACGGCGTGGCTCGCGTGGGCGGCCGAGCCGCCCACGCCCAGGAGGAACAGGCGCCCGCCCTGGTCGCGGACGGCCGCCAGGCCCTCCGCCAGCCGCTCGAGGCCCTGCGGGTCGAGGGCCCGCAGGATCGCCACCGCCTCGTCGAGGTAGGCGCGGGCGAAGCCCTCCTCCGCCTCGCCGGCGAGGAGCCGCTCGGCGAGGGGCGCGAGGCCCTCCACCCACAGGGACGGCGCGAGGCGGCGCTCGCCGAGGATGGCCGCCACCTCGGGGCGGCGCGGCGCCAGGAAGGCGGTCTTGAGCCCGAGGGCGGCGCCGGCCTCGACGTCCACCGTGCCGTCGCCCACCATCCAGCACTCCTCCGGCCGGCCGCCGTGCGCCCTGAGCGCCTCCTCGAGGAGGCCGGTCCCGGGCTTGCGGCACGAGCAGCGGTCCTCGCGCCGATGGAAGCACAGGTGTGAGCTCGCGATGCGGGCCCCGCCCCTCTCGGCGCGCTCCACCACCAGGCGGTGGACCGCCTCCAGGTTCGCCCGGGTGGTCTTGCCCTTGGCGGCCGCCGGCTGGTTGGTGACGAGGCGCAAGGTGTAGCCGGCGCGGCCGAGGGCGGCGAGCGCCTCGGGCACCCCGGGCAGCACCTCGACCTGGGAGGGGTGCAGGGGGCTGTCCACCGTGCCCTGCTCCGGGTCGACCACGAGCGCGTTCAGCACCCCGTCGCGGTCGAGCAGGAGGAGCGGCCCCGGTCTGCTCACAGCGCGAATCCGGCCTTCTGGGCGTCGTCGTGGAACATGCGGACGGTCTCGAGCGAGAGCTCGTGCAGGCTCTTCCCGCGCAGCCTCCACAGCTTGGCGAGGAGGTCGTCGGTGGCGGTGATGATGTGGCAGCCGCAGGCCTCGGCCTGGTAGACGTTCAGGACCTCGCGCGGGCTCGCCCACAGCACCTTGGCCTTGGGCAGGGCTCGAAAGTCCTCGACCGCCTGCGCCATGAGCGGGACCGGATCGACGCCGGTGTCGGCGATGCGGCCGGCGAAGATGGAGACGATGACGTCGTCCGACGGCCCGAGCACCTCGCGCAGCGCCTTCCACTGCTCGCGGGTCAGGATGGCGGTGACGTTGAGCTTCACCCCTTGGGCGAGGAGCGAGCGGACCACCGCCAGGGCCGAGGCCCCCCGGGTGTCGGTGATGGGGATCTTGACGTTGACGTTCTCGCCCCAGGAGGCGATCTCCAGGGCCTGGCGCTCCATCTCGGCGAACTCGTCGGAGAACACCTCGAAGGAGACCGGGAGGTCGCGGATGGCCGACAGGACCTCTCGGGCGAAGGCGGCGTAGTCCCGCACCCCCGCCTTCTTCATCAGGGTCGGGTTGGTGGTGAACCCCCGCACGAGCCCTTCCCGGTGGCGACGGAGCATGGTCTCCGCGTCGGCGCCGTCGGCGAAGATCCGGATGGTGAAGGGGAGGGTCAAGGTGGACGGCCTGTGCTGGGCGAACGCGCGCTCGAGGAGCCGATTCAGCCGCCCGAGGAGGCCTGGAGAACTAGCAGAAACCGCTCGAGATCGGCAAGGCCTTGGGGCGAGCCCACCTCGTAGAAGCGCGTCGTGACCTCGAAGGCGGCGAGCTCGCCCGCCAAGGACAGGGCGTGGAGGAGGTCCGCCAGATCGGCCGGGTAGGAGGGCGAAACGCGCGCCTCGACCACCGACCGGCGAAAGGCGAGCAGCCCGTAGTCGATGTGCTCCATCTCGGCCGCCCGCGGATCTCGCCGTCCCTTGTCGTAGAGCACCACCCGGCCCCGGGTGGCGATGGCGTTGCTCTCCCCCCATCGGCCGCGGTTCTCGAGGACCGTCATCAGGGCCGGCGCACCCGACTCCCGGAAGGCCTGCGCCACGGACGCGGTGTCCACCGGGAGGAAGGAGTCGCCGTAGGTGAGGAGGAAGCTCTCGGCCAGCGCGCCCTCCTCGAGGGCCAGTCGGAGCGCCCCGGCCGTCCCGCGCAGGCGCTCGCCCTCGTCGACGTAGCGCACCCGCAGGCCGTGGGCCGAGCCGTCGCCGACGTGCGCACGGAGCTGGCCGCCGAGATGGCCGATGCACAAGACGGCCTCCTCGACCCCGTGGGCGGCCAGCCAGCGCAGCTGGTGGTCCACGAAGGGCCGCCCGTTCACCGGGAGGAGCGCCTTGGGCCGGTGGGCGGTGAGCGGCCCCATGCGCGTGCCGAGGCCGCCGGCGAGGATGACGCACTGGCTCACCTTCCCGTCCTCTCCGGCCGGAAAGCCGGGGCTGGCCGCGCACACGGGTCAATCCTGGATGAGGACCTTCGACCCCTCGTGGTCGAAGCTGAAGCGCACCTCCGGCAGCCCCTCCCGCGCCAGGGCCGCGCGCAGCGCCGCCCGGTCCTCGGCGTAGAAGAGGAGGAAGCCGCCGCCGCCGGCCCCGATGAGCTTGCCGCCCAGGGCCCCGTTCTGGCGCGCCACCTCGTACCAGCGATCGATGGCCGGGTTGCTCATGCCGTGCGAGCGCGTTCGCTTGCGTATCCAGTGCCGGTTCATGATCTCGGCGTACTCGCGGGGCCGCCCCCCCTCGAGCGCCGCCCGGGTGGCGAGCCCGAGCTCCTTCGTGAAGTGCAGGTTCTCCAGCATCTCGGCGTCCGAGCTCTCGCTGCGCTCGGCCTGGTCCTTGAGGACCGAGCCGGCGTTCCGGGAGTAGCCGGTGAAGAACATGAGCAGGTGGTCCTCGAGGTCGTGCAGGGTCTGTTCGGCGAGCTTGAGCGGCTTCACCTCCACCGACCCGTCCCTGCCGAACTCCATGCAGACGAGGCCGCCGAAGGCCCCGATGTACTGGTCCTGCTTGCCGACCGGCTCCTTCAGGAGGTCGATCTCGATGCGGCAGGCCTCCTCGGCCAGGGTGGCGGTCGCCACCGGCAGGCGCCGGAAGGCGTAGAGCGCCCGCAGCAGGCCGACCGTGAAGGACCCCGAGGAGCCGAGGCCGGTCCCGGCCGGCACGTCGGCCATGCTGGCGATCTCCACGTGGGGACCGACCTGGTGCTCCTTCAGGGCGGTGCGGATGATGGGGTGTCGGATCCGCTCTACCGCCTCGACCGTCTCCATCTCCGAGTACTTGATGATGTAGTTCGGCTGGAAGGTCCGGTGGACCGTGATGTAGACGTACTTCTTGATGGCCCCGGCGATGACGAAGCCCCCGAACCTCCGGTAGTAGGAGGGCAGGTCGGTCCCGCCACCGCCCACCGAGATGCGAAGCGGGGTCCGGGTGATGATCATGTCCGGGCGTCCTCGAGCAGCCAGCGGTTTTGCAGCAGGTAACGCACGGTGGCCCGCAGGCCCTCGCGGATGCTGAGGCGCGGGCGCCAGCCCAGCGCGCGGATGCGAGCGCAGTCGAGCAGGATCATGGGGCTGTCCCCGACCCAGCCGCGGTCGCCGCCCGAGTAGGCCCGCTCCGGATTCACCCCCAGCTCGTCGCAGATGACGGCGATCGAGTCGTCCACGGTGACCGTCTCGTCGGTGCCGAGGTTGTAGACCTCCACCTTCCCGGGCGCCGGGGCGGCGAGGGCCAGCAGGATGGCCTCCAGGCAGTCGCCCAGGTAGAGGTAGCTCTTGCGCTGCTGCCCGTTGCCCAGCACCCGCAGGCGGCCC
>DATJVF010000020.1:0-10758 GCA_035501995.1 Anaeromyxobacteraceae bacterium | reverse complement strand
GCGACCCGCCCGACTTTCCGCTGCGGGCGCCCACCGGGACCACCGGCAGGCGCCTCGGCGCGGCGGCGGCGAAGACCCGCTGCACGTCGCGAGCGCTCTCGACCAGCACCGCCGCCTGGGGCGGGGAGGGCGGCAGGCCCGACTCGTCCTGTCCGTAGGGCAAGAGCCGCTCGGGATCCTCGATCACCCGCTCCGGGCCGAGGGCCGCCCGCAGCTCGAGGACCGCGGCCGCCACCGCCGTCCGGTCGCTCATCCGAACACCTCCAGGTTGGCGCCGGTCATGGCATCCGGGGCCTCCCCGGCGCAGTAGACGATGACCCCCGCCACCTCGTCCGCGCTCATCTGGGGCCGGAACGGCGTCTTCTTCAGCATGTCGGTGTCGACGCTGCCTGGCGAGACCGAGAGGCACTGCACGCCGTGGGGGCGCAGCTCCTCGGCCAGGCACTTGGTGAGGCCGATGAGGCCCCACTTCGAGGCGTGGTAGGCGCAGGCCTCCTCGCCGCCCAAGGTCCCCGAGATGGAGGCCACGTTCACGATGCGGCCGCGCCGCCGCGCCCTCAGGCCCGGGATGGCCGCCCGCGCGCACAGGAAGGCGCCGGTGAGGTTCACCTCGAGCTGCGCCCGGAAGGCCTGCGGCGAGAGCTCCTCGGCGCGCCCGCGCACGAGCAGGCCGGCGTTGTTCACCAGGACCGAGAGCGGGCCGAGCGCCCGCTCGTGCTCGCGCAGGAGCCGCGCCACGTCCTCCTCCCGCGAGACGTCGCCCGCCACCGCCAGGGCCGCCTCCCCGGTCGACACCGCCGCCGCGAGGTCGCGGGCGGTCCGGCCGAAGACGGTCACCCGGCACCCGCGGCGGGTGAGCTCGGCGGCCACCGCCCGGCCGATGCCGCGGCCGCCGCCGGTCACGATGGCGGTGCCGCCCTCGAGGGCGAGCCCCCTCACGCTCCCCCCCGGCCTCGGGCGAGGGCGAGGAAGCGCCGCTGCAGGCGGGCGTCGGTCCTGAGCGACCCGAGGAAGCACTGGGCATGGGCCCGCGCCGCGCGCCGGCGCTCTCCGCGCGTGGAGAGGCAGGCCTGCTCGGCGTCGAGCAGGCAGGCGGCGCCGCGCGCCCCGAGGTGGGTGACGAGCGCCTCGGCCACCTGCCGGGCCAGGTCCTCCTCGAGCACCAGGCGGTGGGCGTAGCAGTCGACGAGCCGCGCCACCTGGCCGAACCCCACCACCTTCCCCCGCGGCACGTAGGCGACGTGGGCGAGCCCCCGCGCCGGCAGGAGGTGGTGGGGGCACATGGAGTGGAAGTCGATGCCGGTCACCGCCACCAGGTCCGGGCCGGGGGCGGGCATGGTCTCGGCGAGGATGCGCGCCGGGTCCTCGCGGTACCCGTCGAGGAGGTCGAAGAGCCAGGTCTCCGCCACCCGGTCGGCCGTGCCGGCGAGCTCGGGGGCCCTCCTTGCGGCGGGCGGGAGCACCGCGTCGAGCAGGGCCGCCACGGCCCGGGAGGCCCGGGGCACGGCGAGCGAGGGGGGCCGGCCGCGCGCGCGCGGACGCGCCGGGAGGGCCCCGTCCCGCAGGGGCGCCAGGGCCGCCCGCCTGAGGCCCGCCGGCCTAGCCACCCGCGCGGCCCCGGTAGGTGACCGAGCAGCCCGGGATCTCGAAGAGCCGGACCTCGGCGAGGCCGCCGAGGTGCGGCTCGAGCGCCTCGAAGGCGAAGCGGGCGATGTTCTCGGCGGTCGGGTTGTCGAGGAGGTCGTTCAGGGTGCGGTGATCGGTGCGGGCGAGCACGTGCTCCTTCACGATCTCCTGGATGCGGCCGAAGTCGGCCACCATGCCGGTCCCGGGATCGACCTCGCCCTCCAAGGCCACGATGAGGCGGTAGTTGTGGCCGTGCATGCGAAAGCACGGCCCGTCGTAGCGCGGGAGCCGGTGGGCGGCCGCAAAGTGAAACTCCACCTCCAGGCGCGCCCGCTGCGTGTCCGTGTAGTCGATGGTGCCCATGGCCCTCCTTATAGCTCGACCGCCACCTCGTCGCCGTCGAGGCTCACCCTGAAGGAGCGCACGCAGACCCCGGGAAACTCCTGGCAGCGGCCGGTGCGCACGTCGAAGCCCCAGGCGTGCAGGGGGCAGTAGACCGTGGTCCCGGCGAGATCGCCGAAGGCGAGCGGGCCGTCGCGGTGCGGGCAAGCGTTGTCGATGGCGTGCACGCGGTCGCCCAGCCGGAAGAGCGCGATCGACTCGCCACCGGCCTCGAACAGGTAACCCCGTCGCTCCGGCAGCTCCGACAGTCGGCAGACCCGGTGGCGCATGGGGGAGAGGTAACCGGCCGCCCGGGCCTGCGCTGCGGGGGGCGAGGGGCGTCCGGGAGGAGGGCCCCCTCCCCTCTCGCGCGCGAACGGCCCCGACGCTGTCCCGCCCCGGGGGCATCTCTGGTAGCCTTCCCCGCCGAGTACGACCGGGCGAGACCCTTGTCCCTGCGCCTCCAGATCACCCTCCTCTTCGGCGCCATCCTGGCGCTCACCCTGGGGGTCGCGGCCTACCTCGGCACCTCCATCGCCGAGCGGGCCATGGAGGAGGGGGTGAGCGAGCGCACGCTCGAGGTGGCGCACAGCGTCCTCAGCGAGGTGGACCTCACCCGCGAGACCCGCGACTCGGACCGGGTCCGCATCGCCGAGCGCCTGGTGGCCTCCCTCGCGCGCCACCGCGGCCTCAGGCTCGCCGAGCTGGCCCTGCGCCGCCCCGGCAAGGACGACATCGTCCGCGTCACCTTCGGCAAGAACGGCCCGGAGACCACCTTCGACCAGCGGGACTTCCTCTTCTCGGCCAAGCAACAGGCGCGGCTGCTCGGCGAGGGCGACGGGCGGGTGGCCCAGGCCGACGTCCCGGTCAACGACTCCTTCGGCCGACCGGTGGCCAACCTGCGCGTCGAGGCCTACGTGGCCGACGCCGAGCGGATCGCGGTCCGCGAGCGGACGGTCTTCCTGTGGGTCACCGGGGGGAGCGCCCTGGTGCTGGTCCTGGCCTTCACCCTCATCCTCGGGCGCATGCTGGCCCAGCCGCTCCGCAAGCTGGCCTTCGCCATGGCCGAGGTGGCCTCGGGAGCGGGCGGCCCGCCCCACATCCCGGGAGCCTCCCGCCAGGACGAGATCGGGACGGTGGCCCGCGGCCTCGACGCCATGCTGGACCGCCTGCGCGGGTTCAGCCGCGAGCTCCAGGAGCGGGTCGACAGCGCTACCGCCGACCTGGCCCACAAGAACCGCAAGCTCGCCGAGCTCAACGACCTCCTGGTCGAGGCGCGCCGCGACCTCACCGCCAAGGAGCAGCTCGCCGCCCTCGGGCAGCTCTCCGGCACCATCGCCCACGAACTCGGCAACCCGCTCAACGCCATCAGCGGCCACGTGCAGCTCCTCGCCCGCGACAAGGCCTGCCCGCCGGACATGAAGGAGCAACTGGCGGTCATCGACCGCGAGGTGCGGCGCATGACCTCCATCATCCGTCGCTTCCTCGACTCGGCGCGGGCGCTCACCCCGGCCCCGGAGCCGGTGGAGGTGGTGGCCCTCATCGACGAGGCGCTCTCCCTCACCGTCTCGGCCGAGGCGCGCACCCGCATCGACGTGCGCCGCGAGGTCCCGCCCGAGATGGGAAGCGCCACCCTCGATCCCTCGCTCGTGCGGCACGTGCTCACGAACTTCATCTCCAACGCCGTCGACGCCATGAGCCACGGGGGGCGCCTCGTCGTGAAGGCCCGTCGCGAGGGCGACCAGCTGGCGCTCACCGTCGAGGACAGCGGGCCCGGCATCGGCACCGAGGAGCGCAAGCACATCTTCGAGCCCTTCTACTCGACCAAGCCCAAGGGCAAGGGCACCGGGCTCGGCCTCTCCATCTGCCGGGAGATCGCCGGGGCGCTGAAGGGCCGCATCGAGGTGGAGAGCGCGCCCGGCCGGGGGGCGGCCTTCACCCTCTACGTGCCGGCGCCGGCCTTCCGGGCTCCCGAGGCCGCCTAAAACCCAAGGTGCGTGAGCGCGGCCCGCCCGCTCACCCGCCGGGCCGGCCCGCGGCGGGCCGGCTACCCGGCCGGCGCCGGCTAGGGCTAAGATGCCGTCCCGCCTTGGACGCCGCCACCATCTTCGTCGTCGACGACGACGCCTCGAGCCGCGACCTGCTCTCGCGCATCCTCGTCTCCGAGGGCCACCGCGTCACCGCCCTCGCCGACGGACGGGAGGCCCTGGAGGAGCTCCGCCGCGGGGGGAGCCCGCCGGACCTCGTGGTCTCCGACATCCGCATGGGAGAGGTGGATGGGCTCGAGCTCACCGACGCCCTGCGCCTCGAGTCGCCCGACACCAAGGTCATCCTGGTCACCGCCTTCGGCAACATCGACGGCGCGGTGGAGGCCATCCGCCGGGGGGCCTTCGACTACATCTCCAAGCCCTACGACGTGGACGCCATCAAGGTGGTGGTGGCGCGGGCCCTCGAGCAGCGGCGGCTCTCCCTCGAGAACCGGGCCCTGCGCCGCGACCTGCGCGACAAGTACCGCCTCGAGAACGTGGTCGGGCGCAGCGAGGCCATGCTGCAGGTGTACAAGACGGCCGCCCGGGTGGCCGCCACCGACGCCACCGTCCTCATCGAGGGCGAGAGCGGCACCGGCAAGGAGCTCGTGGCTCGCGCCATCCACGCGGCCTCGCCGCGCTCGGCCGGGCCCTTCGTGGCCGTGGACTGCGGGGCCATCGCCGAGGGGGTGCTCGAGTCGGAGCTGTTCGGCCACGCCCGCGGCGCCTTCACCGGCGCCCAGGCCAGCCGCCGCGGCCTGTTCGAGGAGGCCACCCACGGCACCCTCTTCCTCGACGAGATCGGGGACGTGGGCCCGAACCTCCAGGCGCGCCTCCTGCGCGCCCTGCAGGAGGGCACCGTCCGCCGGGTGGGCACGAACGAGGCCATCGCGGTCGACGCGCGGGTGGTCGCGGCCAGCAACCGCGACCTCGCCCAGGCCGCGAAGGAGGGGCGCTTCCGGGAGGACCTGTTCTACCGGCTGAACGTGGTGAACATCCGCATCCCCCCCTTGCGCGAGCGGCGGGAGGACATCCCGCTCCTCGCCGAGCACTTCGCGGCCAAGCACGGCCGCCCCGAGGGGGCCACCGTCTCCCCGGCCGCCCGCGACCTCCTCCTCGCCTACGACTGGCCTGGCAACGTGCGCGAGCTCGAGAACGTGGTGGCCCGGGCCCTCGCCCTCAACCCCTCGGGGGTCATCACCCCCGACGACCTGCCGGAGCACCTGCGGGGGGCGAGGCCCGCCCCGCCCGGAGGGACGAGCTTCCTCGCCTCCGACCGGCCCCCGCTGGCGGAGCTCGACCGGCGCTACGCGAGCCAGGTCCTGCGCGAGACCGGCGGCAACAAGACGCGCGCCGCCGAGATCCTCGGCATCGATCGGAAGACCCTCTACCGACTGCTCGGGGAGCGCGACGAGCGCTCGTGATGACCCGCGAGGGGGCTAGGGCCGGCGACTACTGCCCGCTCGTACCCTCGGGCGTGGGCGTTCCGGCCGCGGCCGCCGCCGCCGCCGCGGCCTGGGCGGCGTCGGCCGCCTCGGCGCTGGCGTTGAGTGCGTTCTTCAGCACCTGGCTCGGGCGGAAGGTGAGCACCCGGCGGGCGCTGATCTCGATCTCCTCGCCCGTCTGGGGATTGCGGCCGACGCGGGACTTCTTGTCCCGCACGATGAAGTTTCCAAAGCCCGATATCTTGATCTTTTCGCCCCGCTCGAGCGTCTCCTTGATCGTGTCGAAGACCATCTCCACGATCTCGGCGGCCTCCTTCTTGGAGAAGCCCACCTTCTCGTAGACGCTTTCGATGATGTCGGCCTTGGTCACAGTCGCCCTCGCCTGGCAAAACGGCTTGCCGCTCCTGTAAGTACCGGCGATTGTTAGCTCTAATGTGCGGGTCCTGTCAAACAGGCGCTCTTCCTGGCGTCACGGTTCGTCCTCGCCCGGCCGGCCGGCGTCGGCGGGGCCGACCGGGGTTTCCAAAGCCCCGCCCCCGTCGGCACGACCCGAGAGGCGATCGAGCTCCCCCTCGGCCCGCCCCCTCGCTGCGGCGGTGCGCGCCGCCGCCGCCGACAGGACCTCGTCGAGCTCGGCCGCCGAGCGGCCCTTCACGACGGGCTCGCCGGTGAGCTCGACGCTCATCGCCCCGGCGCCGAGGAGGAGCACCGCCGCGCTCGCGACGGTGGCGAGGGCGGCGAGGGCGAGCGCCAGGGTGGCCCGGCGCGAGGGAACCCCTCGCCGCGCCCTCAGGGAGAGGATCACGGCCCCCACTCCGACGAGGAGCCCGAAGGGCGCCGCCATGGGGTTCCAGGAGGCGCCGAGCGCGAGGAGCGCGAAGGCGAGCGCCGCCCGCCCGCCCGCCCTCTTGCCGCGCTCTTCCTCCCCGGCGCCCACGGCGCTCCTAGGAGGCGCGCAGCTCGGCGCGCACCGCCGGGTCCTTGGAGAGCCGCTCCACGATCCGGGCGTGCGCGGCGTCGACCTCGGCGTCGGTCAGGGTGCGCGCCTGGTCGCGGTAGGAGAGGGCCAGCGCCAGGTTCTTGCGCCCCGGCGGGAGGGGGGAGCCCGTGTAGACGTCGAAGAGGGTAGCCTTCTCGACGAGCGGCTCCTCCCTCACCGAGCGCAGCACCTCGCCCACCGGGACCCGGTCGTCGACCACCACCGCGAGGTCGCGCAGGACCGCCGGGTAGCGCGGGACGCCGGCGAAGCGCGGCCAGAGCCGGGCGGCGGCGAAGAGCGCCTCGAGGTCGAGGCGGAACGCGTGCACGCCTCTCGGGAGCTCGAAGGCGGCCGCCACCCGGGGGTGGATCTCGGCCACGTTGCCGTAGAGCCGATCGCCGGTCCCGAGGAGCGCGGCGGCGAAGCGCGGGTGGCCCCAGGGGAGGGCCCGGGCCTCGAAGCGCAGGCCCTCGACGCCGAGCGCGAGGAGCACCGCCTCCACCGCGGCCTTGGCGTCGAAGAGATCGACCCGGTCGGAGGGGTTCGCCCAGCCCACCGGGCTCCGGCGCCCGAGGAGGACCCCCGCGAGCTCGAGCCACTCGTGGGCCGGAGCGTCGCCCACCCCGGGGCGCCCCTCGTAACAGCGCGCGATCTCGTAGAGCCGGACGTCCTCGACCCGCTGGCGCAGGTTGTAGGCCGCGTTCTTGAGCAGCGACGGGAGGAGGCTCGTCCGCATCACCGAGAGCTCGGCGCTGATGGGGTTCTTGAGCGCGACCGGGCGCGCCGCCGCGTCGAAGGCGAGGAGCTCCTCGCGGGCGAGGAAGCTGAAGTTCACCGCGTCGCTGTAGCCCTGGGCCTCCAGGGCCGCGCGCAGGCGGCTCGTGGCCTCGGCCTCGGCGGGCCAGGAGGGGGTGGCGAGGGCGAGCGGCGGCAGGGTCTCCGGGATGGCGTCGTAGCCCTGCTCGCGGACGAGCTCCTCCACGAGGTCCTCCTCGAGCAGGACGTCCTGCCGCCAGCTCGGCACGCGCCAGCGACTCGCCTCCTCGTCCGGCGCCTCCTCGACGAAGCCGAGCGCGCCGAGGATGCGCCGGATCTCCTCCGGCTTCACCTCCAGGCCGAGCATCTGGCCGGGGCGGGCGGTGCGCAGGCGCACCGAGGTCGGGCTGAACGGCCGCGGGTAGGCGTCGACCACCCCGGGCCGCACCGTGCCCCCGGCGAGTTCGGCGATGAGCGCGGCGCAGCGGTCGAGCGCGGTGATCACCATGCCAGGGTCGGCCCCCCGCTCGAAGCGGTAGGAGGCCTCGGTCTTGAGGCCGTGGCGCCGCGAGGTGCGCCGGATGCCGGAGGGCGCGAAGTAGGCCGCCTCGAGCAGGACCCGGGTGGTCGCGGCCGAGATCTCCGAGTCGCCCCCGCCCATCACCCCGGCGAGCGCGCTGCCCCGGTCGCGGTCGGCGATGACGAGGTCGTCCGGATCGAGGGCGCGCTCCTTGCCGTCGAGGGTGACGAGCTTCTCGGCCGGGCGGGCGGCGCGGACCACGATCTCGCGGCCGGCCACCCGGTCGAGGTCGAAGGCGTGCAGGGGGTGGCCGAGCTCGAGCAGGACGAAGTTGGTCGCGTCGACCACGTTGGAGATGGCGCGGATGCCGCAGCGCTCGAGGCGCCGGGCGAGCCAGGCCGGGGAGGGCCCGATCTTCACCCCCTCGATGACCCGCGCGGCGTAGCGCGGGCACTTGTCGGGAGCCTCGATGCGCACCCGCACCGCCTCGGCGGCGCCCGGGCCGCCCTCGACGAGGTTCGTGACGGGCGGCCGCACCCGGCCGCCGGTGGCGGCCGCCACCTCGCGCGCCAGGCCGAGGTGGGAGAGGGCGTCGGGCCGGTTGGGGGTCACGTTCACCTCGAGCACGACGTCCTCGAGGCGGAGCGCCTTTGCGAGCGGCGTCCCCGGAACGGCGTCCGGCGGCAGGATGAGCAGGCCGCTGGCGTCGGCGTCGAGGCCGAGCTCCTTCGAGGAGCACAGCATCCCGAAGGACTCCACCCCGCGCAGCCGGGCCTTCTCGATGCGGGCCCCGCCGGGGAGCACCGTCCCCACCCGGGCCAGCGGCACGAGGTCGCCGACCCGGTAGTTCCTGGCGCCGCAGACGATCTGGAGCAGCTCCCCTTCGCCCGAGTCGACCCGGGTGACCGAGAGCCGCTCGGCGTCGGGGTGGCGCTCCGAGGCCACCACCCGCGCGGCCACCACCCCCTCCAGCCCGGCCCCGGTCCGCTCGAGCGCCTCCACTTCCAGGCCCACCGCGGTCAGCCGCCGGGCGAGCTCCTCCACCGGGGGGAGGTCGACGTACTCGGAGAGCCACTGGTACGAGAGGCGCATGGGGGCGGTGAGCGTGGGGTCAGAACTGTTCGAGGAAGCGCAGGTCGTTCTCGAAGTACAGCCGCAGGTCGTCGATGCCGAAGCGGAGCATGGCGAGGCGCTCGATCCCCATCCCGAAGGCGAACCCGGTGACGCGCCCCGGGTCGAGGCCGCCGTTCGCGAGCACCGCCGGGTGCACCATGCCCGACCCCAGGACCTCGATCCAGCCGCTCTCCTTGCAGGCGCCGCAGCGGCGTCCGTCCTTGCGCCCACTGCCGCCGCAGATGGTGCAGGAGACGTCCACCTCGGCCCCCGGCTCGACGAACGGGAAGTAGCTCGGGCGGAAGCGGGTGCGGGTGCCCTCCCCGAAGAAAGCCCGGGCGAAGGCGGCCAGGGTCCCCTTCAGGTCCGCGAAGGTGATGCCCTCGTCGACGCACAACCCCTCGACCTGGTGGAACATCGGGCTGTGGGTCTGGTCGAAGTCCGAGCGGTAGACGCGCCCCGGGCAGATGACCCGGACCGGCGGGCGGCCGGCGCGCTTCATGGCGCGAATCTGGACCGGCGAGGTGTGGGTCCGGAGCACCACCCCGCCCGAGGGGGCCGCCTCGAGGGTGCGCTCGTCGACGTAGAAGGTGTCCTGCATGTCGCGGGCCGGGTGGTCGGCCGGGATGTTGAGCGCCTCGAAGTTGTACCACTCGAGCTCGATCTCAGGCCCGCTCGCCACCTCGTAGCCGAGGCGCGAGAAGATGGCGGCGATGTCCTCGGCGGCCCGGGTGACCGGGTGGCGGTGGCCGCGCGCGGCGAGCCAGCGCCCGGGCAAGGTGGCGTCCACCGGCGGACCGCGCAGCTCCTCCTCCAGGCGCGCCGCCTCCAGGCGGGCCCGCCCGGCGGAGAGCAGCGCCTCGAGCTCGTCGCGGACGCGGTTCACCGCCTCCCCGACCTTGGGGCGCTCGGCGGGCTCGAGCTGGCCGAGGCCGCGCAAGACGGCCGAGAGCTCGCCCTTCTTGCCGAGGAAGCGGACCCGCAGATCCTCGAGCGATCGCTCGTCCTTCGCGAGCGCGAGGTCGCGGCGCGCGGCCTCGCCGAGCGCCTCGAGCTGCCCCAGGAGATCGGCCATGCCGACCTCTCAGGCCTGCGCGGCCTTCACCACCGCCGCGAAGTCGCCCGGGACGAAGAGGGCGAGGTCGGCGAGCACCTTGCGGTCGAGCGCCACGTGGGCCTTCCTGAGGCCGGCGATGAGGCGCGAGTAGGTGGTGCCGTTCATGCGTGCCGAGGCGTTGATGCGGGCGATCCACAGCGCGCGGAAGTCGCGGCGGCGGCGCCGGCGGTCGCGGGTGGAGTAGTTCTGCGCCCGCTCCACCGCCTGGTGGGCGCGCTTGTAGCAGTTCTTGCGGCGGCCGCGGAAGCCCTTGGCGAGCTTCAGCACGCGGTTGCGGCGACGGCGGGCCTTGAATCCCCTCTTGACGCGCATCGACCTCTCCTTCGCCGGCGGGAGGCGGTGGTCCGCGTAACGGACCCCCGCGCTTTCTCGGCCCCGCTCGGCCTACGGTGAAAAGCCCGCTGCCGGCCGGCTAGCGGCCGTACGGGAAGCACTCCTTGATCTTCTTGGCGTCCACCGCGTCGAGGTGACCGGTGCCGCGTAGCTGGACCTTCTGCTTCTTGGCCTTGCCGAAGGTGGCGAGGTGGCGGACGCCGGCGCGGCGGAACTTGACCGCGCCGCTCTTCTTCACCTCGAACCGCTTCTTCGCCCCGCTCTTGGTCTTCATCTTGGGCATGATCTCTCTAGGGCGCGCTCGCTCGTCGGAGCCCGCCCTCCTCGCCGGGGGCGGGGCCTATTCTGGCCGGCGCGCTCTCCTCGTTCAGGTGGTGGTGGGCGCCGCGCTGTCCACGGCCGGCACCACCGGGGCCACCGGGGCTTCGGCGGGCTTCTCGGCCGGAGGGGGCGGCGCCGGA
>DATJVF010000019.1:0-6808 GCA_035501995.1 Anaeromyxobacteraceae bacterium | reverse complement strand
CCTTCACCACCGCCTCGCCGACCTCCCGAGGCAGCCCCCGGACGACCCGCAGCCCGATGCGGAGCGCCGGGCACTCCCCGGCTCGAGGCGGCCCCCCCGCCAGGGCCCCCTCGAGGGTCGAGTCCCACTCCGAGCGCGTGGCGTCGACGCCCCGCACCTCCACGCCG
Source organism: Anaeromyxobacteraceae bacterium (assembly GCA_035501995.1). Taxonomy (GTDB): domain Bacteria; phylum Myxococcota; class Myxococcia; order Myxococcales; family Anaeromyxobacteraceae; genus Anaeromyxobacter_A. The sequence continues at coordinate 6,641 of DATJVF010000019.1, read as the reverse complement.
TGGTGCTTCGCGTCCTCGACGAGGGTGTGGGGCGCGTAGAAGCCCATCGGCTGGCTGTTGAGGAGCGCGCAGGCGAAGGCGGCGGGATGGTAGCGCTTCAGCCAGGCCGAGGCGTACACCAGGAGCGCGAAGGAGGCGGCGTGCGACTCGGGGAAGCCGTAGCCGGCGAAGCCGAGGAGCTGGCGGAAGATCTCCTCCGCGTCCGCGCGCGGGATGTCGCGGGCCGCCATTCCCGTGACGAGGCGCGACTTCATGGCCTCCATGCGTTCGTGCGAGCGCTTGTGGGTCATGACGCGGCGCAGCTCGTCGGCCTCCCCGGGCGTGAACCCGGCCGCCACCACCGCGAGGCGCATCGCCTGCTCCTGGAACAGGGGCACGCCGAGCGTCTTCTCCAGCACCGCCGCGAGCGGCGGATAGGGGTAGCGCACCGTCTCGAGGCCGTCGCGCCGACGCAGGAACGGGTGCACCATGCCGCCCTGGATGGGGCCGGGGCGGATGATGGCCACCGAGATGACGAGGTCGTAGAAGCAGCGTGGCCTGAGGCGAGGCAAGAGCGACATCTGCGCCCGCGACTCGATCTGGAAGACGCCGATGGTGTCGGCGCGCCCCACCTGCTCGTAGACGGCGGGATCCTCGGCCGGGATCTCGGCCAGGTTCCCCGGCCACGGCGCCGGGGCGGGGAGCGCCGGCGCCGGGCGGTGGGCGGCGAGGAGCCCGAGGCAGCGCGAGAGCGCGCTCAGCATGCCGAGGCCGAGGAGGTCCACCTTGAGCAGCCCGAGCTCGGCGACGTCGTCCTTGTCCCATTGCACCACCGTCCGGCCGGGCATGGCGGCCGGCTCGATGGGTACCGTCTCGCAGAGCGGCCGGCGCGTGATGACGAAGCCACCCACGTGGATGGAGAGGTGCCGCGGGAAGCCCTGCAGCTCGCGGGCCAGGGTCAGCGTCTGGCGGACCGTCGACGAGGCGAGCCCGTCGAGCCCGGCCTGCCGCAGCACCTCGGGCGTGACCGCCGCCAGGTCCTCGTAGGCGCCGAGAAGCTTCGTCAGGCGATCGACCTGCGCGAGCCCTAGCCCGAGGGCCTTCCCCACGTCGCGCAGGGCGGAGCGGCCGCGGTAGCTGATGACCTCGCACACCATCCCGGCGTGGTCGCGGCCGTAGCGGGCGTAGACGTACTGGAGGACCTCCTCCCGGCGCTCGTGCTCGAAGTCGACGTCGATGTCGGGCGGCTCGCCGCGCTCGACCGAGATGAAGCGCTCGAAGAGCAGGCCCATGCGCACCGGGTCGATCGAGGTGATCCCCAGGCAGTAGCAGAGCACGGAGTTGGCGGCGCTGCCCCGCCCCTGGCAGAGGATCCCGCGCTCGCGGGCGAAGCGCACCACGTCCCAGACGGTGAGGAAATAGCTGGCGTACTCGAGCTGCTCGACGAGCGCGAGCTCGCTCGCGATCTGCCGCTCGACGTCGGCGGGCGGCGGACCGTTCCAGCGCCAGCGCGCCCCCTCGGCCACGAGCGCTCGCAAGAGCGTCATGCCGGTCACCTTCCCCTCCCCGGCCGCGGCGGGCGGCGGGCCGGCCGCGGCGAGCGCCGCCGGTACCGTGCTCGCGATGGAGCTCGGGCGCACCTCGTGGGGCACCGCCAGCACCGGCGGCAGGGGATGCTCGCCGCGGATCTCGTCGAGCCGGAAGCGGCAGGCCTCGGCGACGGCCGCGGCGTTCTCCAGCCCCTCCGGGAAGTCCCTCCACAGCTCGGCCATCTCCTCGGGCCCCTTGAGGGTCCGCTCGGCGTTGGCGAAGAGCTGCCGGCCGGCCTTCCCGACGGTGGTGCCGAGCCGGATGCAGGTGAGGACGTCCTGGAGCGGCTGGCGCCGCCGCGCGTGCGTGTAGACGTCGTTGGTCACCACCACCTGGAGGTCGAGCCGCCGTCCGACGCTGTGGGCGGCGGCGATGCGCACCTCCTCGCCCGCCACCCGGTGGCGGGCGACGGCGAGCGCCATCCGGCGGCCGAACGCCTCGCGCAGCCGGGAGGCGGCCTCGGCGTCCACGCCGGGGTAGAGGGCGAAGAGCCCGCGGGCCCGCTCCGCCACGCTGCGGAAGGAGAGCTCCGCCGCCGCGCGGCGCACCGGGGCGCTCGCCCCCTCGAGGGCGCCGCAGTGGGCCTCGCTCACGAGCCGGCACAGCTCGGCGTAACCTTCGCGGTCCATGGCGAGCAGGACGAGCGGCGCCGCCCGGAACGGCCCCGAGGCGAGGTCGAGGCACACGAGCTCTGCCCCCACCACCAGCGGGAGCCCCTGCCGCTTCGCCTCGGCGTGAGCCCGCACGAGCCCGTAGAGGCCCCCCACGTCGGAGAGGGCCAGCGCCGAGAGCCCGAGCTCGGCGGCGCGGCCCACGAGCTCCTCGGGCTGGCTCGCTCCGCGCAGGAAGGAGAAGCACGACTTGCAGCGCAGCTCAGCGTAGCGGAGGGCCATCGGACGCCTGCCTAGTCGAAAAACCCGTGCAGCCAGAGCCGGCCGTCCCCGGCGTCGCGGAAGATCCAGCAGTCGCCCAGGCCCTCGAGGCGGGCCCGGTGGTAGTCGCGATCGAACCGGTCCCCCCACCACTCGCCCGAGAGCCGCTCCGGCGGCGAGAGGGCCAGCACCCGCACCGTCCGACCCCCGAAGCGCAGATCGGTGAGGCGGCCGCCCTCGCCGAGCGCCACGAGCGGCTCGGGGCGGGCGAGGAGCCGGGTCGGCCGGACGAGGTCGCCGAGAGGCGGCGGGGAGGCGTCCGAGGCCGCGGCCGCGGGCAGGGACCGCCCCGGCCCCCCGGCCCGCCTCCGCCGCGCGCGGCCTGTCCGCTCCCCCTCGCGCCTCTTCCCCGCGAAGGCCAGCGGCTCGTAGGCCGCCTCCGGCCGGTGCCGGTCGACCGACGCGGCGGCGAAGAGGGCCTCGCGGCCCAGCCGGGCCGAAAGGCGGGCCAGCACCGCCTCCAGCGCGGCCAGCTGCTGAGGCCGGTCGCCGAGGCCCAGCTGCTCGGCCGGCGCGGGCCCCGCCTCGGCCACCGCGAGCGCCACCGCGGCCACCGGCGCCGGGAGCGCGAGGCTCCCGAGGCGCTCGCGGAGCACGAGGAGCCAGCGCGCGATGGCCGAGGAGGGCGAGGCGAGCGCGATCTCCATCCGCTCCTCGCCGCGCGGGTCGAGCCGTAGGGTGAGGGCGAGCCGGGTCGCCCCGAGCCCCCGGCCGACCAGGCGGGCCGAAAGGCGCTCGGCGAGGCGCCGGAGGCCGAAGAGGAGCGGCTCGACGCTCTCGGCAGGCGCTTCGAGCGCCAGGCGCTCCTCCGGGAGCCGCTGCGGCAGGTACGGGGCGAGCGGCGAGGGATCGTCGCCCTGCGCGAGGCGCCAGGCCGCAAGCCCGTCCGCCCCGAAGCGATGCGCCAGGGTGGCGGGGGGGAGCCGGGAGAGCTCCCCCACCGCGCGTATCCCGAGCGCCTCGAGGCGCCTCGACAGGTCGGGCGGGAGCTCGAGGGCGGCGATGGGCAGGGGCGCCAGCGCGGCCGCGGCCCCGCCGGCCGGCACCGAGGTGACCGCCGGGCCGTGCCGCGCCAGGGCGCGCGCGGGGGCGCGGCCGCTCGCCAGGGCCGCCCGGCAGCGCAGCCCCTGCTCGGCGGCGAGCGCCACCGCCTTCTCCACGAGCAGCGCCTCGCCGTCGCCACCCGAGCAGGCGAACAGGTGCGCCCCGCTCGCGTCGAGGAGCAGCGTCTCGGGGCCCGCGATCTCCACGGCCGGCGCGAGCGCCAGGAGCGCCTCGGCGAGCCCCTCCAGGGCGGCACGGTCCTCCGCCTCGTCCACCGGCACCGCCTCCAGATCCGCGCAGGCCGCCCGCGCCTGGGCGAGCGCATCCCCCCCCCGGACGCCCCGGGCGCGCGCCTCGGCGTCGCACGCGACCAGGTACCCGTCGCGGGTGGTGGCGACCGGCCGGCGCGGGGAGCGGTCCCCGCCCCTCGCCTCCCGGGCTCGCAGCAGCCGCTGCAGCGAGAGGTCCGGCAGGCAGAGCCCGAGCACCCGGGGCGAGGCCCCGCCCACACCGGCGCTCGCGCACCCGGAGCCGAGCTCAAGCTGCATGGGGCGCCCCCGCGGCCGGCTCCCGCGCGAACGCCCGCTGCACGCGCGATCCGGTGGCCCCGGCCGAGAGCTCGAGGCGCACCGCCACCGGCCCGGGTACGCCCTCCGGCGCGCCGAGCCAGAGCGCCACCGCCCCCCCGCGTTCCGCCGCCGCGCGCAGGCGCCGCAGCACCGCATCCAGGCGAACCCGTGCGGACGGCCGCGCCCGGCCGACCGGGACGTCGACCACCACCCCTTCGAAGGCCCCGCTCGCGAGGAGGAGCTCGGCCGCCCACAGGCCCTGCGCGACCTCGCCCTCCCCGGCCTGGCCGTCCGGCCCCTTCGGCCGCACCACGAGCAGGCGGGCGAGATCCACTCCGAGGGTGGCGACCGCCGGGGGATAGAGCTCGCCCCGGCCGTCGACGTAGGCGGCGAGCCCCTCTTCCCCCATCGCAGCGGCGAGGGCGCGCAGCGCGAGCTCGGTCTTGCCGCTCGCAGGGCTCCCCGAAAGCTCCGTGACCGCGCCGCGCGGGAAGCCGCCGCCCGGCAAGAGCGCGTCGACCTCGGGCCGGCCGCTCGGGACGAAGAACGTCGGCGAGGACGCCCGGCGCTCCAGACGGCGGATCTCCTCGCGGAGCCCCTCGATGACCTCTCGCGCGTTGGCTGCCATTCGGGAAGGCTCCTCCGGGGAGAATAACTGCTCTTTAGTTCAGGTATCAAGTCGGTCTGACAGCGAGGGCGGCGAAGCCCGAAACACGCCCTAAGGGGGCTCTCCGCGAGCCCTTGGAACCGTGTAGGGTCCCAGGTTTTATTTGTTATTTCAGCCAGATCGGATGTTAAGGCGATGGGCTATCCAGTCCTTAAGAGCTCCACTAAAGGTAGTATCCCCTAGTGGTACTGGAAGGCGCCCAGGTCCACCGCGCTCGCCGGGCGCGGATAGCCGTCGAAGTCGAGCCCGGCGGGGACCGCCGCGGGGATGGGGAGCCCGGTCCCCACGGCCGGGCTCGCCGAGGCGAGGCGGCAATCGCCCGCGGCGGCCGCGGCGAACAGGGGGTCCACCGCGAGCGCGAAGGCGTCGCCCGGCGGCGGTGGCACCGTCGCCGAAGTGCAGGTTGTGGGAGGTGCCGGCGGGGAAGGAGGCGTAGCAGCTGTAGGGCTGGCCGGTCGAGTAAAGGATGTTGTTCTCGATGACGAAGCTCACCGGCCCTCCGGCCGCGCTGCCGCACAGGCCGCTCGAAGAGATGCCGCCTGCGGCCCCGAAGCGGTCGAAGGTGTTGTTCACGACGTAGCGGGTGGTGGGGGTGGTCGCCGTCTGGGCGGAGAGGTTCACGAGCAGGGCCGCGTGGGCAGTGGCGTCGCCGCCGCCCGCGAAGGAGGTCGGCCCCATCCCGGCGTTCACGAGGACGTTGTCGTAGACGAAGCTCTCGCGCCGACGAGGAAGTTCGGCTCGAGCGCGTTCGTGGTCGGAGGGCGTCCGGGGGAGGCCGAGCGCGGGCGAGGCCGCGCTCCGGCTCAGGCGGCCGAGCCGCCCTTCTTCTCGCTCTCCGCCGCGATGCGGGCCTTCACCTCGGCCATGTCGAGTCCCCGCGCCTGCCGGACGAGGTCCTCGAGGGCCTCCTCCGGCAGCGCACCGGGCTGGGAGAAGAGCAGCACGCGATCGCGCAGGATCATGAGGGTGGGGATGGAGCGGATCTCCAAGGCGGCCGCCAGCTCGGGCTCGGCCTGGGTGTCGACCTTGCCGAAGGTGACGTCGGGGTGCTTGGCCGCCACCTTCTCGTAGACCGGGGCGAAGGCGCGGCAGGGGGCGCACCAGGAGGCCCACCAGTCGAGGAGGACGATGCCGTCCTGGGCGGTGATGGCCTCGAAGTTCTTCTGGGTGATCTCGACCGTGGAGACGTCCATGTAGGCCCTCCTCCTCCCGCCTTCAGGTCCCGTGCACGCGCAGCACCTCGTCGAGGCTCGCCGCTAGCTGCCCGCGCGTCAACACCTCGGCGACGCCGATGGCCCGCGCCTCCTCCAGGAGGTCGTGGCGCAGGTGGCCGAGAAACCCGACCACCCGTGTGGTCGGGACGCGCACCCGGATGGCGCGCAGCTCCTCCAGCACGCCGGTCTCGCCGAGGTCGGCCAGGATGGCGGAGGGGCGGCGGTCGAGCGCGACCTCCGAGAGCGGGACGTTGCGAGGGGCCCAGGCGAGCTCCACGCCGAGCCGCTTCGCGGCCGCGTCGATCTTGGACGCGAAGAGGAGGTCGCGCACCGCCACGAGGAGCATAGGCTACAGATAGCGCCGGCCCGCGGCTTGTCCACCCTTCCGCCCACGGGCGGCCTCCCGTTCGAGCGGAGCACGGCGAGGGCCGCCCTTCCTTACCGCCCCCTTTAGCGCGCCGGGGGGTACTTCTGCAGCTTGCGCTGCAGCGAGCGGCGGTGGATGCCGAGCCGCCGGGCCGCCTCGCTGATGTTGCCGCCGCAGTCGGCGAGCACGCGCTGGATGTGCTCCCACTCGACGCGCTGGAGCGAGGGCACCGTCGCGGCGGGCTCGTCCCCACCCGCGTGGAAGGCGCGCAGCACGTCG
>DATJVF010000018.1:0-2756 GCA_035501995.1 Anaeromyxobacteraceae bacterium | reverse complement strand
CAGGGGCCATGCGGGCGCTCACGGCGCGCGGGCGGCGCGCTTGGATCTCGACCGGGCCGAGGCGCGGCATCGCTCGGCGTGCGCTGGCCCGAGCTCGGCACCCCTCGCCTCGCCCGCAGCGAACCGGACCTGCAACCTGCGCCCGCCACCTTAGCGGTCCCTCGCGACCCGGTGGCGGCAGATGACCACTGCCGCGCTCCTGCGGGGCTCGGCCTGGGCCATGGGGCGCGCCTCTGGAGCGTACCGGACGTTCTGAGCTGCACGAGCCCACCGCATCGAAGGTTTCGAGCTGGCCGAGGCGCCTTGCGAGCCACGCGGCCACGGGTCCCGATGATTGCCACGCGAGGCGCGATCGATTCAAGGACCTTGGCTCGAGATCCCGGCACAGCGCGGGCCATCCGCACCGTTGCCGGAGGCGGAACCGCTCGCACTCCGCTCACGAGGTGATCCCCACCGCTTGACCGGGATGGTCGACGTATCGATCCCACCTGGCCCGATCTGCTGCGGGTCCCTCCCGCGTGGAGCCTGGGGGGCCGGCGCGGCAGGGCCGTTCCCGAGCGAATCGTTCACCGGTTCCCGAACCCCGTCTGGTGGAGCGGACGGCAGCGACCGCCGAGGAGGCAAGCGCCCTGCGCCTCGGCCGTCAAGGTCCCCGCGCCCACCGGTCCGGCGCTCCTGCCGGCGATGGCGAGCCGCCGCGACTCGACCAGGGTCGCCCGCGCCGGGCATCCGCCGACCTCGAGAGGCCGCTCGGAGCCTCTCCGGGCCCGCGCCCTGCCGCGAGCGGCGACCGCGAGTGGAGGGACCTCCCCGCGATCGGCGGTCATTCGCCGATGCGGCGAAGGAACCGCTCGCGGCGTTCCTTGGACCAGCGCCCGCAGAAGGCCGGCTTCTGCACGCTGATGCGCTTCACGCAGAGATTGCAGGTGGGGATGCAGGGGTTGATGGGTTCGGCGATCTCCCCGCTGGCCTTCCTCGGCCAGAGCGGGTCGGCGAAGATCACCCGCGCCAGGCCGACGAGGTCGGCCATGCCCCCGCGCAGGACGGCCTCCGCCGTCTCCGGTCGCTGGATCCTTCCGGCCGCGATGACCGGGACTCCGGGCACGGCCACCCTCACCGCCTGTGCGTGACGCGACATGAACGCCTCGGTGCGGTCCTCCTCCAGGTAGCCGGGAAGCATGAAGGAGTCGTAGCAGCCGGTCATCACCGAGAGGTAGGCGATCCCGGCGCGTGCGAGGGCCCGGGCGAAGGGGATCGACTCCTCGAGGGTCAGCCCGCCCGGAACGTATTCGTCGGCGAGGAAGCGATAGCCGACCGGGTAGTCCCCGCCCACCGCCTCCCGCACCGCCTGCACGACCTCGAGCGGGAAACGCATGCGGCCCTCCAGGCCCCCGCCGTACCCGTCCTGCCGCAGGTTGGTCCGGGGCGAGAGGAACTGCGCCAGCAGGTAGCCGGTTCCCCCGTGGAGCTCCACCCCGTCGAACCCGGCCTCGCGGGCGCGGCGCGCAGCGGCGGCGAACGCCGCGATGACCCGGTCGATGTCGGGCGCCTCCATGGGCTTCGGCCAGGCGCCCCAGGTCTCGACGGCCGAGGGCGCGATGCGGTCCGGGCGGCGGGCGTAGCGGCCAGCGTGGTGGATCTGGACCACCGCCGGCACCCCTCGGGCCTGGATGGTCCTCGCGAGGCGCGAAAGGCCGGGGACGAACTCGTCACCGGAGACGAGCAGCGTCCGCGGGTTTCCGAGGCCGCAGGGCTCGACGGTCACGTTCTCGACGATCACCAGGCCCGCCCCGGAGTCGGCCATCTCACCGTAGTAGTCGAGGACGAGGGCGTTCACCTCGTGGTCCGGCTCGGGGTAGGCGAGATAGAGGGGGAGGCAGACGATCCGGTTCTTCAGCGCGAGGGTCCGAACACGCAGCGGCGTGAAGAGGAGCCTGGTCATGGGGGTTCGTCCCGGCTTCCGGCGGCCTCCTCGGCTCACGCTAGCACGGGGCCGCTGGCAGGCGAAGGCGAGGGCCGGCCGCGGCCGGCGGCGGCCCCGCGGGGTCCACGGCCGGAGCGGGGCGGCCGCGAGGGCGCGCCGCCACGCCGCGCGCGCGCCTCCGCGGCGATCAGCGTATCCAACCGGCCAGGACGGCCGCGAGCGTGCCCAGCCCCACGATGAGCCAGAGGGCGACGCCCAGGACGAACGGACGCGCTCCCACCCTCGCCACCGCCTCCGGCGAGAGCCCGAGGCCGAGCAGGAACAGGGTCAGGACCAGCGTCCGCTGGGCCGTCGCCGCCACCAGGTGCCCCGCCGGCCCCAGGGCCGGGATGTAGGTGACGACGGCCGCGGCGACCACGAAGCCCAGGATGAACCACGGGCGCTTGGCCTTGGCCTTCACGGCCGCCGCGTGGCGCTGCCGCGCGATGAGGGTGCCGAGCAGGAGCGTCACGGGCACGATCCAGAGGGCGCGCGCCAGCTTGGTGGTGGTGGCGACCTCGAGGGCCTGCCTGCCGTAGGTGGCCGAGGCCCCGACCACGCTCGAGGTGTCGTGGATGGCGAGGGCCGCCCACAGGCCGAACGAGTGCTGGGAGAGCCTGAGGAGATGGCCGATGGGAGGGAAGATGAGGAGGGCGGTGGCGTTCAGCAGGAACACGATCCCGAGGGCGGCGCTGGTGTCCTCGTCGCCGGCCCCGATCACCGGGGCCGCGGCGGCGATGGCGCTCCCCCCGCAGATGGCGGTCCCCACGCTGACCAGGATGCCCGTCGGGCG
>DATJVF010000017.1:0-5018 GCA_035501995.1 Anaeromyxobacteraceae bacterium | reverse complement strand
ATGCTGAACGTGCAGGACCACGGCCGCCTCGACTACCTCGAGCTCGTGAAGGAGGCCCGGCGCCTGGCCCCGGGATCCGGCCCGCGCCTCAAGGTGGCCCTGCTGGGCGACGTGTCCACCCAGCACCTCCTTCCCCTCCTGCGGGTGCTCTTCTCGCGGAGCGGGACCGAGGCCGAGATCTACGAGGCTGGCTACGACACCACCGAGCTCGAGGCGCTCGATCCCGCCGCGCGCCTCTACGCCTTCGCGCCCGACGTGGTGGTGATCCTGCAGTCGGTTGGAAAGCTCAAGCCGAGGTACTACAGCTTCAAGGGCGGCCGGAGCGCCTTCGTCGAGGCCGAGGCTTCCCGCGCCGAGGCCACCTGGCAGGCGATCCGGGCGCGCTCCTTAGCCCCCATCGTCCAGAGCACCTTCGTCGTGCCTTACGAGCGCCCGTTCGGCAACTACGGCGCGGTGGTGGGCGACACCCTGCAGGCGAGCGTGGCCGAGCTGAACCGCGAGCTCGGCCGGCGCGCCCAGAGGAACCCGGGGGTGCTCCTGAACGACCTCGACTACCTCTCGGCCTGGGTGGGTCGGCGCCATTTCATCGACGAGAAGCTGTGGGCCCTCGCCAAGTCGCTCTGCGCCCTCGAGTTCCTGCCGCTCGTCGCGCAGAACCTGGTGGACATCGCGCTCGCCGCGCGCGGTCGCGCGGTGAAGTGCGTGGTGACCGACCTCGACAACACGCTGTGGGGGGGCGTGGTGGGGGACGACGGGCTCGAGGGGCTCGCGCTCGGCGACCTCGACGAGGGCGGCGCCTTCCGCGCGCTCCAGGAGCACCTGCGGGAGCTGGCCGGGCGCGGGATCGTGCTGGCGGTCTGCAGCAAGAACGACGAGGCGCTGGCTCGGCGAGTCTTCCGCGAGCACCCGGGTATGGTGCTGCGCGAGAAGGACATCGCGGTGTTCGTGGCCAACTGGGAGGACAAGGCCACGAACCTCCGTCGCATCCGCGAGCGGCTCAACATCGGCTTCGACACCATGGTGTTCCTCGACGACAACCCCTTCGAGCGCAACCTCGTCCGGAAGCTCCTGCCGGAGGTGATCGTCCCCGAGCTTCCCGAGGATCCGGCCCTCTACGTCCGCGCGCTCTCCGAGCTCAACCTGTTCGAGGCCGCCTCGCGCTCGACGCTCGACGAGAAGCGCGCCGAGATGTACCAGGAGCAGGGGCAGCGCGAGGAGGAGCGGGCGCGCTTCTCCGACCTCACCTCCTACCTGAAGTCGCTCGGGACCCGGGCCCGGCTGCGCCGGTTCGCGCCCGAGGACCTGCCGCGCATCGCCCAGCTCGTCCAGCGCAGCAACCAGTTCAACCTCACCACGCGGCGCTACTCGGAGGCCGAGTGCGCGGCGCTCATGCGCGCCCGGGACGAGTGCATCCCCTTCACGGTGAGCGTCACCGACCGGTTCGGGGACTTCGGGCTGGTGCTGGTGGCGGTGCTCCGGAGGGCCGGCCCGGCCCTCCAGATCGAGGCCTTCCTCATGAGCTGCCGGGTCCTCCAGCGCGGGGTCGAGCAGCTCGCCATGAACCGCATCTTCGAGCACGCGCGCGAGGGCGGTCACGAGCGGGTGGTCGGCCGCTTCCTCCCCACCGCCAAGAACGGGCTGGTGCGGGAGTTCTACCCGCGCTTCGGCTTCCGACAGGTGGAGAAGACGCCCGAGGGCGAGACCTGGGCGCTCGGGGTGGCGGAGTACGTCCCGGCCGAGGTGTTCATCGAGGTGGCCGAGGAGCCCGCGCCCGCCCAAGGAGGTTAGGCCCCATGACCTACGACGAGGTGAAGGCGCAGCTCACCGAGGTCTTCCGCCAGGTGTTCGACCAGCCGACGCTCGCCCTCGAGGACGCCACCACCGCCAAGGACGTCGAGGGCTGGGACTCGCTCACCCACATCAACCTCATCGTCGCCGCCGAGAAGGCCTTCAGGACCCGCTTCACCACCCGGGAGGTGCAGGCCCTCGCCAACGTGGGCGACTTCATCCGGCTCATCCAGAAGCGGTGCGGCTGAAGATGCCGTTCGTCTCCCTCTCGACCGGGTTGTTCGTCCTCGCGGTGCTGGCGGTGTTCCAGCTCTCGCCGCCCCGCCTGCGGGCGGTGGTCCTGCTGGTCGCCTCCTACGCCTTCTACCTGGCCTGGAGCCCCCAGGGCGCCATCTGGCTCTTGGCGGTCAGCGCCGTCGCCTACCTGGCGGCCCTGGCGGTCGAGCGGCCGCGGGCCGGGGCGCGCCAGGCGCTCGTCGCGCTCTCGGCGGTGGCGTGCCTGCTCACGGTCCTCCTAGGCTTCAAGCTCGCCGACGCGCTGCGCGCTCATCTCGGGGCCGGGGGGGGTAAGACAGGCGGGGACGGGCTCGTGGCGGCGCTCCTCCCGCTCGGCATGTCTTACTACGTGTTCAAGCTGGTCGGCTACCTCCTCGACGTCTACTGGGGGCGGAGGCCGGCCGTCCACAGCTTCGCGGCCCTCGCCCTCTACGCCTCGTTCTTCCCGCAGATCGTGGCCGGCCCCATCGAGCGCCCGGACGATTTCTTCGCCCAGGTCGAGCGCCTGGAGCTCGACCCCGAGGGGATCGCCGCCGGCCTGCGCCGGATCCTCTTCGGCTTCTTCAAGAAGTTCGCCATCGCCGACCGGCTGGCGGTGCTGGTGGGGGCGGCGCACGCCGACCCGGCCACCCACTCGGCGCTCGAGCTGTTCATCGCCGCCGACCTCTTCGCGCTGCAGATGTACGCCGACTTCTCCGGGTTCACCGACATCGCCATCGGCCTCGGACAGCTCTTCGGCGTGAAGGGGCCGGAGAACTTCCAGCTCCCCTTCTTCGCGCGGAGCCTGCCCGAGTTCTGGCGCCGCTGGCACATGTCGCTCACCTCCTGGCTCACCGACTACCTGTTCACGCCGCTGCGGATGGCCCTGCGCGATTTCGGCCAGGCCGGGCTGGCGCTCGCCATCCTGGTCAACATGCTGGCCATCGGGGTCTGGCACGGCCTGTCCCTCACCTACGCCGCCTTCGGGCTCTTCAACGGCCTCGCGCTCGCCGCCTCGGCTCTCACCCTGAGCCGCAGGACCGCCTTCTACCGCACGCGGCCTCGCCTTTCGAAGGTGCGGGCGGTCCTCGCCCCGGTGGTCACCTTCCACCTCTTCGCCGCCTCGCTCATCCTGTTCCGGGCGAACTCGATGGCGAGCGCGCTCGGCTACTTCGCGCACCTCGTCCCGGCGCGGGGCGCCGTCCCGGCCTTCCGGCACGACTGGGGACAGCTCGGCGGCCTCGCCCCGCGCTCGCTCCTCGTCATCCTCCTCACCGCCGTGGTCATGGAGGCGATCCACTGGGCGAGGGGCGAGCCTCGGGCGGTGGAGCGCTTCCTCACCCTCCCCCGCGCCCTGCGCTGGGGCGCCTACTACGCTGCGGTGATCGCCACCCTGGCCCTCGGCGAGGTCGGGGCGCACGCCTTCATCTATGCCCAGTTCTGACCGCCAGTCGATCCTCGGGCTGTGGGCGAGGCTGCTCGCCTTCTCGGCCCCGCTCCTCGCCGGCTGGCTCCTCCTCGAGTGGGGCATGGGGCGGGTCCCGACCAGCCACTCGGTCAAGCGCGACCGGCTCGCGGCGCTGGCCGGCGAGGTGGAGACGGTGATCCTCGGGTCGTCGGAGGCCTACTACGGCATCGTGCCGAAGAGGCTCACCGGCTCGGCCTTCAGCCTCGCCAACTCCAGCCAGTCGCTCTACTACGACGACGCGCTCATCGAGCACCTCTTGCCGAGGCTCCCCCGGCTGCGTCGGGTCATCGTGCCCATCAGCTACTTCACCCTCTACTTCCAGCTCTACGACCACGAGGAGAGCTGGCGGCAGTACCAGTACGCCCAGGTCTGGGGCCTCCCCCTGCAGCGGCCGGCGGACCGCCTGAGCCTGCGCCGCTTCAGCCGGGTCGCCCTCTACACCCCGCGGGTGGCGATCCAGGAGCTCTTCCACCGCTTCCGCATGAGCCTCGCCCCCCAGGTCGACGACCGCGGCTGGTACCACGTGCCCGAGGCCGAGCACTGGGGCCTCGGGCCGGCCGAGGCGCGCGGGCGGCTCGCCGTCCACGAGTCCTTCATGCACGAGGCCTACTTCGGCCCCAACGCCGCCGTGCTCCGGCGGCTCCTCACCACCCTGCGGGGGCGCGGCGTCGACGTGGTGTTCGTCACCACGCCGGTCTGGCCGACCTACCAGGCCGGGATGAGGCCGGAGCTGTGGAACCGGGCGCGAAGCACGGTGGAGCAGCTCGCCCGCGAGTACGGCGCCCTCTACCTCTCCTTCCTGCACGAGCCGCGCATGCGCGCGGAGGACTTCCTCGACTGCGACCACCTGAACGCGCAGGGCGCCCTGCGCTTCACCGCCATCCTCGACGCGAGCCTGCGCGCCCGCGACGAGGCGGCAGCGCGCCCGACGGCCGAGGCGGCGGCCGCGCACGCGGGAGAGCTCGCGCCCTGAGGCGCGCCGGGGCCGTTGGCCCCGGGCGGGACCTCCCGCTCCGGCCGCGGGCGGCCCCTCGAGCCTGGCGGCGCCGCGGGCGAGGGTTTCCTTTACTTCCGGCCCCACCCGACCCCATGATTCGGGGCGTGGCCGACGTCCGCTTTGACCGCGAGTTCGTGCGCGCCGCGCTGGCCCTCGCCGCCCGCGGCGAGGTGGACCGGCTGCTCATCGTGAGCGACCAGCCCCTCCTCCCGGCCGAGATCCGGGGGCGCCCCCTCAAGAAGAAGCTGGTCTACGCGGTGACCCACGAGGCCCTCTCGACCCAGCTCACGGCCAGGAAGTACCAGGCGGTGGTGATCCCGCCCTACGACTACTCGCGGGTCGAGAAGATCAAGGTCGCCCTGGTGGCCTGCCAGTCCGAGGGCCTCCTGCGCGAGGGGGACATGGTCCTCGCCCTGGCCGGCCACGGCGAGGAGCGCAACCTCGACACCCTGGTGCGCATCAAGCTCGGCGACGAGGAGGACGAGCCGGTCCGGGTCGACGCCCTCGACC
>DATJVF010000016.1:0-5957 GCA_035501995.1 Anaeromyxobacteraceae bacterium | reverse complement strand
GCTTCTCGACGGGCTCGGGACCGGGGTGCTCCCGCCATCGGTGGAGGTGAGCGTCCCCGGCATCGGGCTCGCGGAGGCGCGCACTCTCGCGAAGCGACTCGAGGCGGTGCCCGGTGCGCGCGAGGTCGATTTCGGGAACGCCTGGCTCGAGCGGCTCGAGCGGGCGCTCTCGCGCCTGCGGGTGGTCGGGCTCGCGCTGCTCGGCGCGGTCGCCGCCGGGGCGGCGGTGCTGGTGGCGAACACCCTGCGGCTCGGGGTCCTCGCCCGCCGCGACGAGATCGAGATCATGAAGCTCGTGGGCGCCACCGATGCCTTCGTGGAGACCCCGTTCCTCATCGAGGGTCTCCTGCAGGGCCTCTTCGGGGGCAGCCTGGCGGTCCTGGTCCTCACGCTCGCCGCCGAGCTCGGGCTCCCCCGGCTCACCTCGGCCCTCGGGGTCGCGCTGCCCTTCGGGCGCGACGAGCTGCTCCCGGCCTCGCTGCTCGCGGGGCTGGCCCTCGGCGGGGCCGCGCTCGGGCTCGCCGCCAGCGCGCTGGCCGTCCGCCGCGAGCTCGGGAGGTCGTGAGGTGGCAGGGTTCACGGCGCTCGTCTGCCTGCTCGCGCTCGGTGCGAACCCTCGCGCCCAGCTCGATGCCCTCAAGGCGCGCAAGGCGGCCGAGGAGGCGGCGGCCCAGGCGCTGCTGGCCCGGGAGGGCTCGCTCCTCGCCACCATCGAGGAGGCCGAGCAGGCCTGGCGGGAGGCGGCGGCCGCCGCCCGGCGGGCCGAGGCGGAGCGCGCCGAGGCCGAGAAGCGCCTCGCCCGCGCCCGGACCGAGGAGGCCGAGGCCGAGGCGGAGCTCGCGGCGCTCAAGGCCGAGCTCGGCCCGCGGCTCATCGCCCGGGCGCGCCAGGGGCGCTTCTCCGAGCTCACGCTCATCGCCACGAGCGGCTCCCTCGCCGACCTCGTCAAGCGCCGCTACCTGTGGGAGCGGATCACCGCCCACGACCTCGAGCTCCTCGGGCGGGCGCAGCGGGCGCTCACCGCCTCGCTCGCGGCCCGCGCCGCCCGCGAGTCGGAGGCGGAGCGCTACGCCGCGGCGGCCAAGGAGTCGGTGGCCCGGCGCGACGTCGCCGCCGCCCTGCGCGACGAGCACCGCACCCTGCTCTCGGCCATCCGCAATGCCCGCTCGCTGCACGAGCGCGCCGCCGCCGAGGCGGCCGGGCAGGAGACCAAGCTGGCCGAGTTCGTGGCGGCGCTTCCGCCCTCGGCCGCCAGCGAGGAGTACCACGGCAGCTTCGCCGAGCTGCGCGGCAAGCTCCCCTACCCGGTGACCGGCACGGTGGAGGTGGGCTTCGGGCGGGTGGTGAACCCGCTCTTCAACACCGTCACCGTCCAGAAGGGGCTCGACATCCGGGCAGCCGCCGGGGCCGAGGTGCGGGCGGTGGCGCCGGGAAGGGTGGCCCACGCCGGCTGGTTCAAGGGTTACGGGAACCTGGTCATCGTGGACCACGGCGACGGCTACCACACCCTCGTCGCCCACCTCGCCTCGATGAACACGGCCATGGGCGAGGAGGTCGAGGCGGGCTCCTTGCTCGGGACGGTGGGCGACACCGGCTCCTTGAAGGGACCCTACCTGTACTTCGAGATCCGCGAGCGGGGGCACCCGGTCGACCCGCGGGCCTGGCTCAGGCCGTGAGCCTCCCGTTCGCTCGCCCGCCCGGGCTCACGCCCCGCGCCGACCCTCGCATAGGATGGTCCCATGCGCCGTAAACGAATCGCCCTCCTGGTCCTCGTCGGCCTGGCCTTCTTCGCCGGCCTCTCCCTCGACCACGTGGCCCGCGCCGCCCGCCGCGACGCCGGCCAGCCCTACCGCCCGCTCGACGTCTTCGCCGACGTCCTGGCCTTCATCGAGAACGGCTACGTCGAGGACGTGAAGGAGAAGGACCTGGTCTACGGGGCCATCGAGGGGATGGTGGGCCGGCTCGATCCGCACAGCCAGTTCATGAGGCCGGAGGTCTTCCGCTCGCTCAAGGAGGAGACCTCGGGGGAGTTCGACGGGGTGGGCCTCGAGCTCGCCATGAAGGACGACCACCTGGTGGTGGTCTCCCCCATCGCCGACGCGCCCGCCGAGCGCGCCGGCCTGCGGGCGGGCGACCAGATCCTGCGCATCGACGGGGTCGTCACCAAGGACCTGCCCTTCGCCGAGGCGGTGAGGCGCATGAAGGGCCTGGCCGGCAGCAAGGTCACCCTCGAGATCATGCGGGTCGGCTTCGCCTCCCCGCAGTCCTTCACGCTGGTGCGCGACCGGGTGCGCACCCAGAGCGTGGAGTGGCGGGTGCTCGACAAGGACCGCGGGCAGGTGCTCGTGAGGCTCAAGACCTTCCAGGAGCGGACCGATCAGGCGGTGAAGAAGGCGCTCGACGGCGCCCGCGCCGAGCTGGGGGGGGAGATCCGCGGGCTGGTCCTCGACCTGCGCAACGACCCGGGCGGCCTCTTCGACCAGGCGGTCAAGGTGGCCGACCGCTTCCTCTCCGAGGGGATCATCGTCACCACCGAGGGCCGGGACAAGAAGAACGTGGAGGTCGAGCGCGCCCGCGGCAAGGAGACCGAGCCGCCCTATCCCATGATCGTCCTCGTCAACCGGGGGACGGCCAGCGCCAGCGAGATCCTGGCCGGGGCCCTGCAGGACCACGGACGGGCGGTGATCATGGGGACCCAGACCTTCGGCAAGGGGTCGGTGCAGAGCGTCATCGACCTCGAGGACGGCTCGGGGCTGAAGCTCACCGTGGCGCGCTACTACACCCCCAAGCACCGCTCGATCCAGGAGCTCGGGATCACCCCCGACGTGGTGGTGGCGGAAGCGCCGCCCGCGGCCCGGGTCGACGAAGGACCGGGCGAGAAGGACCTCGAGCGCCACTTCCGCAACGGCTCGGACGAGGCCCCGGCGGCCGCCGAGCCGAGCTCCGTCCCGGCCGACGACTACCAGCTGCGCACCGCCCTCGACTACCTGCGGGCCGCCGCCATCTTCAAGGCGGGGGCGCCCGCGGCGGCCCCCACGGCGGCGAAGCGCTGAAGGGGCCTGGCATCACCCGGCCAGGGCGTGCGGGCCCTCTCGCGCCGGGCTCCTCAGGGGTGCGCAGCGCCCGCAGCGCGATCGCCCTTCCCAGGTTGGAGCGCCTGGCGGCGGACACGAGCGAGCTGCGGTCTCACCGACGCCGGGTTCATGGCCATCGGCGCGCGAACCGGCGCCGAACGAGCTTGGCGGGGGTACCGCTCGAGGCTGGCACTTTCACCGGACACCGACCCCGGACGCCCAAAATGGCCGTCCGTCGGAAGTCACGTTCGAGCCTCGAATTTCCTCCTCCCCCTGCGCGACTTCGCGCGTTGTCCCACTGGGAAAGGGAGACCAAGAGCCATGTCCATTGTCGATATTGTCCGCGCCATGCGGGACCCTGCCTACCGTGCCACGCTGACCGAGGAACAGCGAGCCGCGCTCCCTCCACACCCGGCGGGCGCCGTCGATGTGTCCGACACCGAGCTCGCCCTCGTGGTCGGCGGCCTGCCCCGCGTAACCCGGAACAACACCTGCACCATCTCCACCGAGGCCTGTTGCTCGATCGATACCACCTCGCGGCTTAACGGTTGCTAGGGATGAACACCGGCCGAGCGAAGCGGACCGAGCAGCCTTGCGCGGCGGCCGTCCAAACCCGGGCGGATGAACTCGCGTCGTGGTCCGCGCCCCTCGTGGCGGCGGCGGAACGGGAGCTCATCGACGCGGTGGCCGACGTCGTCGCTCCCGCCGTTCTCGAGACCATCGTCGCCAGCCGTCGCCCCCTCCTCGAGGAGGGCCTGCGGCTCGCCTCGATGCGGACGCTCGCGCTCGAGCTGCACATCGCGCGCCTGGAGGGACGTCTGTCGGGCGCCACTCCCGAGGAGCGCTACCGCTCGTTCGTGGAAGGGCTGGCCCTTCCGGCCACCGCCTCCGAGCTGCTGGGCCGGCATCCTGGCCTGGCCCAGCAGCTCGCCGTACAGAGCGAGGCCTGGGTGCGGGGTGGCGTCTGCTTCGCGCAACATGTCGCCGCCGACGCTGGGGCGCTGGCCCACCACTTCGGCCACGGGCGCGATCTCGGCGCGATCGAGGAACTGTCCTTCGGGCTCGGCGACGCCCACTGCGGGGGCCAGACCGTCGCCGTGGTGGGCTTCGCCGACGGCGTGCGGCTCATCTACAAGCCGCGGTCGCTGGCGATCGACGTCGAGATCCAGCGGTTACTCGCGGACCTCGACCGCTGGGATCCAGAGATCGGCTTGCGGCGGATCGAGGTCCTCGACCGCGGCGACCACGGCTGGATGGAGTGGGTGGAGCGGGCACCCTGCTCGGACCGCGCCGCTGCCGCTCGATACTATCGCCGGGTGGGCGGACTGCTAGCCGTGACCTGGCTCCTCCAGGGTACCGACCTCCACGCGGAGAACCTGCTCCCCGCCGGCGAGCACCCCGTGCTGGTCGATCTCGAGGCCTTCTTGCATCCGATCTTCCCCGCCGGCGCAGCGGTGCCGCCCCACGCCGTCCGCGACCTCGCGCGCGCTGCGACGGTCCTCTTCTCCGGGCTCGTCCCCGAGCATCTCCCCGGCGACCCGCGGCTCGACGTGAGTGGACTCGGCACCGATTCAGTGCAGACCACGCCCTACCTCGTTCCCCGCTGGATCGGGCTCGGCACCGACGAGCTGCGACTGGAGCGCCAGCGCGGGTCATTCGTCGGGGGCGAGGCCCTTCCGCGTGGCCAGGGCCGGGCCTGGGTGCCGCAGGAGTTCGCGGCCGAGCTCGTCGATGGTTTCCGCCGTGTCGCCACGGATTTGCTCGAACGTCGCAAGGAGCTTCTGTCACCGGGTGGCTGGTTCGACCGGCTCGCCGAGGTTCAGGTGCGCGTCATCTTGCGCCCAAGCCGGACCTACTACCGACTGCTCGACGAGAGCTTCCATCCCGATCTGCTCGCTGAACCTGCCGCCCGCGATCGCCACTTCGATCGCCTGTCGGCGGTCGTCGAGGCGCTGCCTCATCTCGGCCCGGCGCTCGCGGCGGAGAAGACTGCGCTCCGGCGCGCCGAGATTCCGCGCTTCACGGCGGCGGCGGGAGCGCTCACGCTATCGAGCGGGGATGGCGAACCCGCGGTCGAGGGCGTCCTCGCCGAGCCTCCTCTCGTCCAGGTCCGGCGTCGGTGGGCCGCGGCCGATCGCGCCACCGTCGAACGCGAGGCGTGGCTGCTCGGCGCCGCCTTCGGTCACCCGGTCGAGGTCCCGCGGGATGCGCGGGTCGGGCTCCCCACCTCGGATGCGCTCGCTTTGCGCTGCCGCACTGCAGCCGAAGCCGTGGCCGATCGGATCGCCGCACTCGTCATCCCGGCGGCCGGCCATCCGCTCTGGTACGGCATCGTCGAGAGTTCCGGGAAGCATCGCCTATGCACGCTGGGCGACGACCTCTACGAGGGACTGGCCGGGATCGCCCTGGCGCTCGCGCAGGTCGGCTCGGCCGTGGGCCGCACGGACTTGATCGATCTGGGACGGCGCACCGCGCACTTCGCGGCGGAGGCCAGCCTGGCGGCGTCGCCGCAGGAGCGGGTCGATGCCGCCGGTGCCTTCCAGGGCCTCGGGGGCATCGTTTACGCCGCCGCGCACGTGGCCGCGCTCACGTCCGACGCCGAGCTCGGTGGCCTGACGCGCCAGCTGGGGCTGCGCCTGGTGAGCGATGTCGCGCGCTGCCAGGCCGCCGACGTCGTCGGCGGGGCGGCCGGAGCAGTGCTGGCCCTGCTGTCCTTGCACCAGCTCACCGGCGACCGCCGCGTGCTCGACGGTTCGGTCGCGTGTGGCGAGCGGCTGCTCGCGCTGGCGCGGCCTATGTCTCCGGGGACGACCGCGTGGCCCTCGACCACCTTTCCCGAGATTGCCCCCTTGACCGGCCTCTCACACGGGGCCGCGGGCTGCG
>DATJVF010000015.1:0-2212 GCA_035501995.1 Anaeromyxobacteraceae bacterium | reverse complement strand
TAGGCCGAGGTGCGTCCGGGGCGTTCGCCGGCGAAAGGCCATGGAGGGCGGAAGATGGTCCGTTGCGAGCGGGGCCCCGACCTTTCGCATTGGCCGCGCGATTGCGTCTCTCGAGAAAGGCGAAGGGCCCCCAGGTGACCCCGTAGGCCCTTCTCCCCACCGTGCGGTGCGGGAGACGAGCTCGGCGTCGGCCGGGATGAGGTTGGGGTTCGCCGGGCAGGCGAAGACCATCTGGTCCTCGATCTTGAGGCGGCCGCCCTGGCCGGGCTCGCGGTAGTACACGTAGGAGCCGCTGCGCGGAGCCGAGAGAGCCGCCACCACGGCCGCCGAGTCGAACTGGGTGGGGTCGAGATCCAGGCCACGTCGGTGGCGGTGACGGTGAGGTTACGCGAGCTGGCCTCGACGTCGCAGGTCACGGCGAGCGTGCCCTGCTTCACGTTCGAGCTGGGGTAGCCTGCGTCGAGCTGTGCGAAGTCGATCGTGAAGGAACCCTGGTGCGGACCGGTGGCGCCGGTGCGGTCGATCTGCCCGGTCATGACCACCGGGAGGGGGGGGCCGGGCGGGGTCACCTCGCCCTGCACCTAGTCGATCGACAGGTCGGAGAAGCACGGGGTGGCGTCGTCGAGCGCGCTCGGAGGCGGGTTCGAGCTCGAGCCGCCGCAGGCGACCGCCAGCGCGAGTGGAGGCAGGTTCGTGGCGAGGTCTCCGGTTCGGTGGGTGGCCGCTCCTTCGCCAGAAACACCGCCGTGGAGGCTTGGGTTGCGGCGGGAGTCGACGCCGGGGACGGAGCCGCCCGGCCGCCCAGGTGCACGCCTGTGGCGCAGCTCCCACATCGCGCCCGGCCGGGCAGCGTGTGAGCATCGCCTGAATAAAGCTCGCCGAGAGCGCATCCCTCGTGCGACAGCACCTCGGCGCGAAGGAGACCACCATGAAGAACCTCGTCCTCGCCGCAGCGCTCCTCTTGCCGGGCCTCGCTCTCGCCGAACCGCCCGGCCTCGAGATGTGGAGCGCGAACCACAAGGAGGCCTCGCGGGAGCTCGGAGTGTGGGTCCAGAACCACCCCGTGGCCGCCGAGCGCTTCTTCACCTGGGACGGACGCCACCCCGAGCGCTCGCGGGAGTTCGTCACCTGGGCCATCACCCACCCGGGCGAGAACATCGACGTGTTCGTGATGCAGCGGCGGGGCTGGCCCATCTTCGACCAGATCATGGAGCGCCACCGCCCGGCCGCCGAGGCCTTCCTGGCCTGGTGCCGGCGCCACCCCCGCGCCGCCGAGGCGCTCATGAGCCATCCCCGCGGCCTGGAATGGGCCGGGCACCACCTCTACCAGGACTCCTGGCGCATGGAGCACCCGCGGAGCTGAAGGCCGGGATGGCAGGGGCCGCCGGCGAGCCTGGCGGCCTCCTTTACCCTCCGGTGCGGCCGGGGAGGCGAGGGGCTCGAAGCGGCCCCCCCCGAGAGGTGGGACCTCGCCACCCCTCCCTGGTGCGGGGCGCCCTCGTCTGGGCCGGATGAGTGACCAGATGGGGTGCCGGTGAGCGTCCCGGGCAACCCGCGGAAAGAGAACACGTGGGGCCGCGAGGCGGGGCGGCCGCGGAGTTCACCTCCTCCTCCGTGGCTGCCCCGCCGCTTCTTTCGGGCCCCACGCCCCGTTCCCCCTCCTCCTGGTCCCCCGCCCTGCGGCAGGCGGCGCAGGTTCCCGGGCGAGCCCGGCGGAGGGGAGATTAGGGTAGAGCGCGAGCAAGGCCGTCACGCCGGGCGCGAGGGCCCGCGAGGCGGGTGGTCCTCCCTCCCTTCACGCCCATGACGACTGCCCTCCTCCTGTGGTCGAGCCTCTCCGCCCTCGCGGCGCCGCCGCTCGGCGCGGCGTTGGAGGGATTGCCCGCGCCCTTTCCGGTCGAGATGATGCCGGCGGTGGTCGAGGGGCAGGACGTGCGCCTCGCCTACTTCGACGTCCCAGCCGCCCTACCCGCCAACGGGCGCACCGTCCTGCTCCTTCACGGCAAGAACTTCTGGGGGGACAGCTTCGCGCCCCTCGCGCGCACCCTCGCGGGCCAGGGTTTCCGCGTCATCATCCCCGACGCGCTCGGGTTCGGCCGCTCGAGCAAGCCCGACGTCCACTACTCCTTCGAGCTCCTCTCGAAGCTCACCCGCGCCGTGCTCGAGCGGGCGGGGGTGCACGAGGTGGCCCTGCTCGGCCACTCGATGGGGG
>DATJVF010000014.1:0-7836 GCA_035501995.1 Anaeromyxobacteraceae bacterium | reverse complement strand
ACGCGCAGCGCGATCCGGGGCTCGCGGTCGAGCGCGTCGAGGCAAAGGGCCGCCTCCTCCGCGCCGAGGGCCCGGAGGAGCCTCTCGGCGAGCAGGTCGGGCACGCTGTAGCGCAGCCCCAGGGCCACCGCCGGGTCGCGGGGCGGCCGGGTCGCCCGACCGCCGGGGAGCACGCTCGCCGGGCCGGCCGGGCCGGGCCGGGGCAGGCTCCGCGCCACCTCCCCGAGGGCGCGATCCGTGAGCGCGCGCGGGCGGCGCGGTCCGGGCAGGGCGAGGGCCCGCAGGACCTCGGCCTCCGGCTCGCCCTCTACCGCGATCCGGAGCGCCAGGTAGCGCAGGAGAGCTCGGTCGGCTGGGATGCACTCCGGCGCCCGGGCGAGGGAGAGCGCCACGTCGCAGCTGCGCAGCCAGCGGGCGACCCCGCGCGCCGCCACCGCCACGTGGCGGCGCTCCTTGGGGCCGAGGTCCTGGGATCCCCTGAGCGCGGCGGAGACGGCGAGCCTGAGCGAGCGGCCCGCGCCGAGGGCCTCGATGGCCTCGAGCGCCGCCGCGATGGCCCGCCTCGAGCTTCGCTCGCGCCCCCCCGCCGGCGCCGAAGGTTCTGGGGGGGCGCTCGCCAAGGGCCGCCTACTTCTTGCTGGCCGCCTTCTTGGCGGCCTTCTTGACCGCCGTGCGGCGCTTCCACTTCTGGCGGCGCTTCATGATGAGGCGGATGTGCTTGCTCTTCGAACGGGCCATCGATCCTCCGGACCACCGGTGTCGTTTGCGGAGCGGCAATCTACTCCATGCCGGGCGGCCGCAGAAGGGGGCCGCGGCGCCCCACCTTCAGTCCTTCTTCGGCGCGGTCTCGGGGCGGACCTCCTTGGCGTCCGTCGCCGGGCGAGGCGACGGGAGGAGCGGCCGGGCCGGGGGGGCCATCCCCTCCGCGCCGCGGACCGCCGAGGGCCGCGCCACCGCCGGCGTCACCACCGCCGCACCCTCGCGCCGCTCCTCGGCGGGTGGCGCGGGCGGCGCCGAGGGAGCCCGGGGCGGTGCGGCCTTCCGGCGGGCCTCCACCTGCTTCTGCCAGGCCCCCACCATCTCGCGCACGTCGCCGAGTGGCAGGGCGCGGACGAGGTTCCCGTTCACGCCGTCGAGGTCGCGGGCCGCGCACAGCGCGTTGAGGATGGCCTCCTCGGTGGCCTCGATGACCGCCTCGTAGAGGGGGTCGAGCCGCTGATCGAGCAGGATCTTCATCCGGTAGACCATCTTGCGCGACTCGCGCGGCACCATGTTGGCGGTGGAGAAGGCCAGGATCATCTCGCCCGACCCGTGCATGGCCGAGGAGCCGACCCGGCCGATGCCCAGGGCCGCCCGCTTGGCGAGCCGGTTCAGCTGGTGGGTGATGAGCGGCGCGTCGGTGGCGATGACCGCGATGATCGATCCGTAGCTACGCTCCCGGTGCGGGAGCTGTCCGTACCGCTCGTCGAGCATCTCCCCGAGGGGGAGCCCTCCCACCCTCAGCTGCCGCATCACGCCGAAGTTCGACATGACGAGCACGCCCACCGTGTAGCCGCCCAGGCTCTCCGGGAGCCGCCGGCTGGAGGTGCCGATCCCGGCCTTGAAGTCGCAGGTGATCATCCCGGTGCCACCGCCGACGTTGCCCTCGGCCACCGGTCCGTCGCTAGCGGTCGAGATGGCCTCGTAGACGTGCTGCTCCTTGACGTGCCGGCCGGCGATGTCGTTCAGCCACGAATCGTCGCACTCGCCGACGAGGGGGATGATCACGTCGTGCTCGTCGCCGATGCCCGGGAACTTCTCGATCATCCACTTCACGGCGGCGTCCGAGACCGCCCCCACGCTCAGCGTGTTGGTGAGGAAGATGGGGGTCTCGATGAGACCCCACTCCATGAGCTGGGTCATCCCGGAGACCTCTCCGGCCCCGTTCAGGATGAAGCCGCCCCCCACCACGCGCTCGACGAACACGTTGCTCGGGTTGGGCAGGACGGCGGTGACCCCGGTGCGCACCGGTCCGCGCCCGACCTTGAGCGCGCCCCCGCCGCGCACGATGGTCGAGTGACCCACCTTGACCCCGTCCACGTCGGTGATGGCGTTGTAGCGCCCGGTCCGGAAGCGCCCGAGCCTGATGCCCAGGTCGCGCGCGCGGCAGCGGGGCTCGGCAGGGGTCGAGGTTTCGGCCATGCCGCAAGGGATAATCCAGATGGAGGCCGGCCGGGTAGCCGAAAGGCGGGCCAGCGGGCGATTCCGCCCTCCCGGGCCCCGGCGGCCCCTCGCCGGCTACGCCGCGGGGTCTGGCTTCTCCGTCGGGACGGCCAGCGGGTCCCGGGAGCCGTTGCCGTTCCCGTTCTCTCGGCTCGCCACCACCTGGGCCCGGCGCGCGCGCTCCCGCTCGCGCTCGCGTTCCTGGTAGCGGCGGATGGCGAAGGACAGGATCTCCCCGATGAGGGCCCGGTAGTCGATCCCGGCCGCCTGGGCGATGAGCACGAGGTCGGACCAGCCCGGCGCCAGGCCCGGGAGCGGGTTCGACTCGATGAAGTAGATGCGGCCCTGAGGGGTCATCCGGAAGTCGATGCGGGCCACGTCCCGGCAGCCGAGGGCGGCGAAGCACTCGCGGGCGGCCCGCTCGAGGCGGTCGAGCTCGCGCTCGGAGAGCTTGGCCGGCACCTCGTAGCGGATGAGGTCGTTCCAGTCCTGCTTCATCTCGAAGGAGTAGATGGGCGTCTCGTCGCCCTGGTCGAGGAAGACCACCTCCATGGGAGGCAGCACCCGCGGCCTTCGCTCGCCCAGCATGCCGATGGTGAACTCGCGCCCGCGGATGTACTCCTCGACGAGCGCCGGCTGGCGGTACTTGCCGATGATCTCGCGCGCCACCTCCCGCATCTCGTTCTCGTCGCGGACCACCGACTTCTTGGTGACCCCCTTGGAGGTGCCCTCGGCGACCGGCTTCACGAGGAGCGGGAAGCCGAGCTCTCTCGGGAGTCGCTCCTTGCCGGTGTGCATCACCAGGTAGTCGGGGGTGAGGATACCGTGGGTGCGCACCATGCGCTTCGCGAGCGCCTTGTCGAGCGAGACCGATAGGGCGGCCGGGTCCGAGCCGGTGTAGGGGATGTCGAGCAGTTCGAGCAGGGCCGGCACCTGCGACTCGCGGTTGCGCCCCTTGAAGCCCTCGGCGATGTTGAAGACCACGTCCACCGGGGTAGAGGCGAGCTGGATGGGCAGGTCGCTCGTGGCCTCGAGGTCGATCACCTCGTGGCCGTAGCTCGCGATGGCCTCGCGAATGGCCTGCAGGGTCCTGGGCGTGTCGTACTCGGCCTCCTCGTCCTGCTCGCCGGCGAGATCCGGCTTCACCCGCTTCACGTTGAAGGTGAAGCCCACCTTGAGGCGCTCGGCCCGGCGGGGCCGGCCGCGGCGGCTGCGCAGCTCGGTGATGTTGCAGCGGGCCACCGCGCTCTCGATGACCGCGGCGAGGACCCCGTCCGCGTGCAGCCCCTCGAGCGCCGCCGCGGCGTAGATCCCGGCGCCCGGCTCGAGCGAGGGCAGGGCGTTCAGCTCGAGGAAGTGGATCTGACCGTCATCGCTCACCCGGAAGTCGATCCGGCCGAGGTCGCGGGTGGCGAGCACGCGGAAGACGGTCTGAGCCTGCTCGTGGATCCGTTCGGCCTGCGCTCCCGAGAGCCGGGCCGGCGCCCGCACGGTCACCGCCTTGTCGAGGCGGGTCTTGAGCTCGTACTCGTAGATGCCGTGGCGGCGCGGCCCGGTGAGCGCCGCGTCGACGACGTACTCCACCGGCTGCAGGATGCCCCCGCGGTCGGGGGCGGCCTTCTCCAGGAAGGGCACGGTCACGTCGCGCCCGGCGATGAACTCCTCCACCAGCACCCCGGCCGGGTAGCGCGCCAGGGCCGCGGCCACCACCTCGTGCAGACGCCCCGGCTCCTCCACCACCGAGTCCTGGGTGATGCCCTTCGAGCTCCCTTCGAAGTTGGGCTTCACCATGACCGGGTAGTGGAGCGCATTCGCCTGGAGCGTGCGCGGGTCCTCGATGTACTGCCAGCGCGGGGTCACGACCCCGTGCTGGACGAGGAGGAGCTTGGTGAGTTGCTTGTCGAGCGTGACCGCGAGCGCGTAGGCGTCGGAGCCGGTGTAGGGCATCCCGAGCTCCTCGAAGAGCGCCGGGAAGAAGGCCTCGCGGAACCGCCCCCGCCGGCCCTCGGCGGTGTTGAAGATGAGGTCGGGCCCGAAGGCCTCCAGGCGGGCCACCGTCCGCGAGGCCGGGCCGGAGACCTCGATTCGCTCGACGCGATGGCCGAGCCGCTCGATGGAGGAGGCGAGCGCGTCGACCGTCTCGCGGGTGTCGAACTCGGCCTCCTCCTCGGAGTCCGAGAGCCTGAGGTTGTAGGTCAACGCGATGCGCATTTTGCCTTCTGCCTGGCCGGGGTCGAGAGCCTCTGCCCGGAGCACGTGAAAGGCCTCGCCGGCGGCTCGGCCGGCCGATGCCCGGGGGATCGCGGGCGTCCACGGAAGGGGGGCAAGGGGTTCATGCCGCCGAACGCTGACGGCGGACTGCGCCGGCGGCCGAGCCGGGCGGGGTGGGCGCCACCACCGCCCGCAGGTCGCGGTCCGGGGCCACCTCGAGCTTCGAGACGACCTTCCCGTCGACCACCTGGGTGTCGGCGAAGATGTCGCCGATGCGGATGCCGAGGCGGTCCGAGTAGACCATGTAGGCCTCGAAGGCCACCACCGGCAGCCCCACCACGAACAGGAGCAACCACCCGATGAGGGTGAGCCCGTAGAAGAGGCCGAGCAGCGCGAAGGGAGCGTTGCGCAGCACCGATTCCCGGTAGCCGGCCGGGACCCCCCGGGTACCCCCGCGAGGGGGGAGCACCATGGTGCGCACCCCGAAGATGCGCTTGCCGATGGACTGGCCGTGCATGAGCCCGTCGGCCACGAGCAGGTAGAGGGCGGCGAGCGGCGGCCCGGCCCCCCGGGCGGCGTTGGCGATGGCGAAGGCGAGGGCGAGGTCGACGAGGCGCGCCAGTCCGCGCAGGGTCAGGTCGGCCTTAGGATAGGGCGAGCCCTCGCGCCGCGCGTCACGCATGAGGGTCCTGGCCGGACGGCGCGGCCGGGCGGGTGCACGTGAAGAACAGGTAGGCCATGGCCGGCCGGTGCGACCCCTCGCGCATGACGAAGTGGATCGACTCGAAGCCCCAGCCGTCCCGGGCCCGCTCGTTGAGCACCCCTTCGACGCTCTCCTCGGTCACGGGCGACACCTCGACCACCTTGTAGACGAGGCCCTTGTACGGGATGTCGCCGCCCCGGGTCAACGCCGGATTCCGGTGAGCAGGCCGGCCACGTGCCGGGCGTAGTAGGTGAGGACGAAGTCGGCGCCCGCCCTCCGGCAGCAGAGGAGCGTCTCCACCGCCACCCGGTCCTCGTCGATCCAGCCGCGCTCGGCGGCGGCCTTGATCATGGCGTACTCCCCGGACACGTGATAGGCGGCGACCGGCAGCTCGAAGCGCTCCTTCACTCCTCGTACGATGTCGAGGTAGGGAAGGGCCGGCTTCACCATGAGCAGGTCGGCCCCCTCGGCGACGTCCAGGGCCACCTCGCGCATGGCCTCGCGCGCGTTGGCGGGGTCCATCTGGTAGCCCTTGCGATCCCTGGGGATGCCGGGCCCCTCCCGCGGCGCGCTCTCGGCCGCGTCGCGGAACGGGCCGTAGAAGGCCCCGGCGAACTTGGCGGCGTAGGAGAGGATGGGGAGGTCCGGGTAGCCCGCCTCGTCGAGAGCGCGGCGAAGGGCCGCCACCCGCCCGTCCATCATGTCGGAGGGCGCCACGATGTCGACGCCGGCCCGCGCGTGCGCCACCGCCTCGCGGGCGAGGAGCGGCAGGGTGGCGTCGTTGTCGACGGTGAGCTCCTGGCCGGGGCCGCCGGCGCGCGGGGGCTTCAGGACCCCGCAGTGACCGTGGTCGGTGTACTCGCACAGGCAGACGTCGGTCATCACGATGAGCCCGGGCACCTTCAGCTTCAGCGCCCGGACCGCCCGGGGGATGATGCCGTTCTCGTCGTACGCCCCCGAACCGAGGGCGTCCTTTTGCTCGGGGACCCCGAACAGGATGACGCCCCGTACCCCGCACTCGTAGCCGGCCTGGGCCTCGGCGACGAGCTCGTCGACCGAGAGCTGGAAGACGCCGGGCATGCTCTTCACCGGCGTCCGCACACGCTCGCCCGGCACGGCGAAGAGTGGCCAGACGAGGTCGTCGGGGGCGAGCGCGGTCTCCCGCACCAGGGCGCGCAGGGCCTCGGATCGGCGCAGGCGGCGTGGGCGTTCCTGTGGAAAGGGCATGGCGATGGTTTAGCGCAAAAGGCGCCCTGGCTCCAAGCCGGACCAGGCTACGGGACGAGCTCCTCGTGGATCCTGCGCATGACCAGCCCCGTCGCCAACTTGGGGTAGAAGAAGGTGCTCTTCTGCGGCATGGTCTCGCCCATCTCGGCCACCGCCTGGACCTGCCACATGGGGGTGGGGTTCATGAGGAAGCCAAGCTGGTACTCCCCGGAGAGCGTCCGCGTCACCGCCTGGCCCACGTCTAGCTCGTAGTCGACGACGCCCTCCGTCTCCTGGGCGCTCGGGGAGAGCCCGAGGAGGTGCTGGAGGACCACGGCGTGCAGCGCGCTCACGTCGAGGTCGCGCACGGTGCTGCTCGCCGGCAGGGCCACGCCGGAGAGGTCGGCGTCGTCCCGCAGGGTGAGGATTCGGCCCCGGCTGTCTTCCGCCAGGATCATGAGGAAGGTGGTGGACTTCCCGGCATGCTCGGCGAGCTTGGACACCGCCCAGGCGCGCCCGGCCGGCCGGCGCAGGTCCTCCTGCAAGGTCTCCACCGCGAAGTAGCGCCCCACCCCCTCGAGGAGGCGCTCGGGCCGGAAGCCCTCCAGGCCCCTCACCAGCCGGTGGGTCGGGTAGATGACCAGCCCCGGGTCGGACATCGAGCAGAGGGTCATCATGATGTAGCGGTGACCCGCCCGCGGGGGTAGTCCCGGCCGCTCGCGGTCGACGAGGTCTCGGTAGGCGAGCGCGGACTCGTAGCGGTGGTGGCCGTCGGCGATGAAGATCTTCTTGTCGGCGAGCACCCGGCGCAGCGGACCGACGAGCTCGGGGTCCGAGACCCGCCAGAGCCGGTGGAGCGTGCCGTCGTCGGAGGCGGCCTCCGCCACCGGCTCCGGGGAGCCGGCGATGGCCGCCTCGAGCGCCTTCTGGCCGCTGCCGTGCTCATCCTCGAAGAGGCCGAAGATGGGGGACAGGTTCGCCTGCACGTGCTTCACGAGCTCGAGGCGGTCGACCCTCGGGCTCTTGAGGGTCCTCTCGTGGGGCAGGACCACGCCCTCCCGGTAGGCGTGGAGTCGACAGGCGACCACCAGACCGCGGCGGACCCTGGGCCGGCCCTCCGGCCCGGTGAAGTCGTGCTCGACCGGATAGAGGGCCGGGAGCGGATCCGGCTTCAGGGTCCCGTCCGCGAGCCAGGTGGCGAAGGTGCGCGCGGCCCGGGTGTACTTGTTCTCGGTGGGACCGTCGCCCGGCAGCTCCCGGTCGAGGATGATGTGGACCGCGTTGTGCGGGCTACGGGCCGCGAGCTCATCACGCTGCAGGGGCGAGATGACGTCGTACGGGGGCGAGATGAGCCGGGAGAGCGCGAGCGGGCGCGAGGTGGCGTAGCGGATGCCGCGAAACGGAAGCACCTCCGGCATGTGCGCGCGAACGGTACAGCGCCCGCACGGGGGCCGCAAGCACCGAACGGGCTCGCCACCTCACTTGCAGGCCCGCTCGATGTCGGCGAGCGGGAC
>DATJVF010000013.1:0-8378 GCA_035501995.1 Anaeromyxobacteraceae bacterium | reverse complement strand
AGGAGCCCCGCCGCATCGCCCTGCCGGACGAGGAGGTGGGCGAGCGCGGCAGCGAGCGCGCTCGCGCACTCGAGCTTGGAGAGCCCCTGCGCACTCCCGCGGTAGCCCATCGACCCCGAGCCGTCCACCACCAGGTAGGCGCGCAGGTTGGTCTCCTGCTCGAACTGCTTCACGTAGTACTTGTCGAACTTGCCGTAGGCCTTCCAGTCGA
Organism: Anaeromyxobacteraceae bacterium; assembly: GCA_035501995.1. Lineage (GTDB taxonomy): Bacteria > Myxococcota > Myxococcia > Myxococcales > Anaeromyxobacteraceae > Anaeromyxobacter_A. The sequence continues at coordinate 8,167 of DATJVF010000013.1, read as the reverse complement.
TGCGCCGCACGTCGTCGCCGGGCGCGTACTCCTTGTGCTCGGCGAACTCGACCGACTGGCCGTGGTGCGGGCTGCGGTGGAGCCCGGAGAGGACGCCCTCGGTGATCGCCCGCACCCTCAGCTTCAGGGTGGACAGACGCGCCAGGATCTCGGGGTCGAGGAGCCTCTTGCGCTCGTTCATGGCCTTGGGCCGCCCTCGCCCCTCCTCAGGACTTCACCTGCTCGAGGAGCCGACCCACCACCTCCTCGGCCGAGACGTTGTCCGACTCGGCCCGGAAGTTGGTGATGACCCGGTGGACCAGGACCGGCTTCGCGAGCGCCCGGACGTCCTCGATGGAGGCGGCCATGCGGCCGTCCAGGATGGCGCGCGCCTTCGCCCCGAGGACCAGGTACTGGCTGGCCCGCGGCCCGGCGCCCCACTCCACCAGCTCCCGCACGAACTCGGGGGCCCCCGGCTCCTTGGGCCGGGTCAGCCGGACGAGCTCGACCGCGTGGCGGATGACGTGGTCGGCGGCCGGCACCCGCAAGACGAGGTCCTGCAGGTCCCGGATCTTGTGGGGCGAGAGCACGCGCTCCAGGGCCCGCCGGGTGGCCCCGGTGGTGGAGCGGACGATCTCGGCCTCCTCCTCGGCGCTCGGGTAGTGCACGGTCACGTAGAACATGAAGCGGTCGAGCTGGGCCTCGGGCAGGGGGTAGGTGCCCTCCTGCTCGATGGGGTTCTGGGTGGCGAAGACCAGGAAGGGCAGCTCGAGCGGATAGGTCTGCCCGCCGGCGGTGACCCGGTACTCCTGCATGGCCTGCAGGAGGGCGGCCTGGGTCTTGGGCGGGGTGCGGTTGATCTCGTCGGCTAGGATGAGGTTCGAGAAGATGGGCCCCGGCACGAAGCGGAAGGCGCGCCGCCCGGTGGTGTGGTCCTCCTCCAGGACATCGGTGCCGGTGATGTCGGAGGGCATGAGGTCCGGGGTGAACTGGATCCGGTTGAAGGAGAGGTTCAGCACCTCGGCCACCGTGGAGATGAGCAGGGTCTTGGCGAGGCCCGGCACCCCCACGAACAGGCAGTGGCCGCGCGCGAAGAGCGCCACGAGCAGGTGGTCGACCACCGAGCGCTGGCCGATGATGCGCTTCTCGATCTCGGTGAGGAGCAGGCGCCTCGCCTCGGCGAGCTCGCGGACGGCGGCCAGATCGGCCTCGGGGCCCTTCAAGGGCGGCGGGTGGTGGTGGCTCGGTGTGGGGTCCATGGCACCTTCGTCAGGGGTGGGCGAGGAGCTTGACGAATCCCTGCTCGCGCAGGGCGTCCTCACGGCGGCCGAGCGACTCCTCGCAGAGCGCCAGGCCGGCGTGGATCTCGGGGTCGAAGGGGTCGACGGCGTTGGCCTTCTCGAGCTCGCCCAGGGCTCGCGGGTAGTCCTTGCGGAGGAGCTCCAGGCGGGCGAGGTGCAGGTGCAGCGCCGCGTAGTGCGGGTGGTGCTTCAGCGCCTCGAGGAGGGCGCTCTCGGCCTCCGCCGGGTGGCCGGACATCATGGCGGCCAGGGCGAACTTGTCGGAGAGGACCGGGTAGCTCTTCCCCACCCGGAACACCGCCTTGGCGTACTCGATGCGCGCCGCCTCGAAGCGGCCCCGCTCGCGGAACAGCTCGCCGAGCCGGGCGAAGCCCCGCGCCTGCTCGTCGGGGATCTCGGCCCACTCGGAGTGGGCGCCGCCGTGCTTGGGGTCGCCCTTGAAGCGCAGCTTCTGCTCCTCCGGCCCCCCCTCGGGGAGCGGCTGGGCGCCCATGAAGCGCTTCCAGTCGACGAGGAAGGCCTCGTAGCTCACCCCGAGCGCCTGGGCCACCGCCTTCTCGGCGACGACGCCCTGGGCGATGAGGTCCAGGATCCGGTTCATGAGGGGCTGGCCCCCCTTGGCCTCGAGGTAGTCGACGGCCATCTCGACCTCGGCGAAGGCCAGCGCCGCCGCCTCCTGGGAGGGGAGCTTGGCCATCGAGGGGTGCATCTGCTCGAAGGTGACGAGCTCCTTCTTCTCGAGGGCCCGCCTGAGCAGCGCCGCCGACCAGGCCGACATCTCGCCGCCCTGGCCGCGCCAGCGCGACTCCGAGTACTTGGCGAGGCCCTCGTGGAGCCAGACCGGGGTGTTGTTGCGGGTGCGGGCGGTCACCACGTAGTGGGTGTACTCGTGGGCGGCGGTGTCGAGCCAATCGTACCCCCGCAGGAGGGCCTTCGGCGAGACCACCATGAGCTTGTTGAACTTGCAGAGGGCGATGGTGCCGGAGGTCTTGATCTCCTCCTCGGTGAGGGTGGACATGCGGGCGAGCTCGCGGGTGTCGTTCAAGAACTCGATCACCACCTTGCCCGGCGCCTCCCAGCCGAGGTCGTCCTTCAAGGCGCGCCGCTGGGCCTCGAGCGCCTCGAGCACGTAGGGGACGAGCACCTCGTCCTTGCCCTTCGGGTAGGAGACGATGAAGTGCTCGCCCTCGAAGCGGGCGTGGTCGCGGGTGATGTCGCGGGCCGCCCGGGCGAGCGCCAGGTAGTCGGTGCTGCCGGTGGAGTAGCCGCCCTTCTCGAGGAGCTCCACCGCCTCGCCGTAGCGCTGCTCGTAGAAGCGCACCAGGCCGCCCACCGTCTCGGCGGCGCGGTCGTTCGGGTGCTCGTGCAGCACCGGCTCCACGATGGCCTCGGCGGCCGGGACGTCCTCGTCATCGAGGGCCGCCACCGCGCGCCTCAGGACCGGCAGCTCCGGGCTCTCCTCCGCGGCGGGAGCGGGCCGGGCGGCGAGCGGGCCGAGGAGGAGGAGGGCGCACAGGGCCGACCTCATTTCACGAGCTCCTCGTAGTAGCGGGCCACCTCGCCCTTGTAGGCCTCCGGGGCGCCCTGCTTCATGGCGTCGAGCAGGTCCTTGCGGAACGCGTCCGGAACCTTGTAGGCGTCGGCGCCGGGGATCTCGACCTTCTCCGCCGAGGGCTGCTCGCCCTCGCCCTCCCCCTCCGCCTCCCCCTCGCCGAAGGGGAGCGGGAAGGCCCCCCCGCCGCGCTGTCCGTTCTTCGACATCTCCTCGAGCCCTCGCCGGAAGCGCGAGAGGTCCTGGAGGGCCAGCTCCTGCTCGCCGTGGCCCGCCTGCGGGTTCTTCTGGGCGAGCTCGCCCTCCGCCCGCTGCATGTGCCCCTGCGAGCTCTGCAGCGTCCCCTCGGCCTGGGGCGGGAAGATGGGCGCCCGCTCGGCGAGCTGACGCAGCCGCTCGGCGAGCTCGCCCATCCGCCGCTCGAGCTCGCCCTGGCGCCGCGAGAGCTCGGAGAGCTTCTGTTGCTCGCGCGGGCCGAGCACGCTCTTCGGGTCGGGGAAGAGCTGTTCGAGCTCGTCCTTCACCCGCCGGGTCGGCGAGAGGGCGGCCACCGCGTGCTTCTGGGCCTCGCGCAGCTCGCGCGGGTCCTTGGACTGCAGGGCCCGGTAGCGCTCGGCGATGGCCGCGTCGTCCTCGAGGCCGGTGGCGAGCCGCTGCAGGGGGGGCAGGGCCCGCTTCGCGCTCTGCAGGGCGGCGTCGAGGTCCTTGGCGGCGAGGGCGCGCTCGAGGTCGGAGAGCCGGTCGCGCCCCTGCGCGAAGTCCTCCTCCGAGCGCAGGCCCACCCCCTTCTCGGCCAGGGCGATCTCGCGTCGGGCCTCGGCGGTGAGGCCCGACAGGCGGGCGAGCAGCGCCTCGAGCTCCTTGAGCCGCCCCTCGATCCGCCGCTGGTACTCGGCCTTCAGGGCCCCGGTCTCCCCGGCGAGCGCGCCCTGCTCGGCCTGAACCCCCTCCAGCTGCCGCTTGAAGGCCAGCATCTGCCGCAAGAGCTCGGCGCTCTCCGGACTCTGCTCGCCGGCGGTGTGCTCGAGCGCCGAGAGCATCTCCTGCATGGCGTTGCCGAGCTGGTCGAGCGCCTTCAGGGCGCCCTCCACGTCGCCCGCTGCGAGCTTCTTCTCGACCTCGGCGAGGCCGGCCAGGGCGTCCTGCGACTTCGCGAGCTCGGCCAGCGCTTCACGGTTGAGGTGCTCGTCGCCGAGGCCCTTGGCGAGCTCGCCCATGCGCCTCAGCATCTCGCTCATGCGGGCCTTGAGCCGGGCGACCTCGGCGAGGAGCTCCTTGCGGCCCTCTTCGGTCGGGGCCTGCCGGTAGCGCTCCAGGAGCTCGGCGAGCTCGCGGCGGCGCGAGGCGAGGTCCTTCGCCACCCGCACGAGGTCCTCCGCCCGCTCCCGGTCGAACAGCTGCTCGAGGTAGAGGGTGTCCCGCTCGAGCTCCCGGTCGAGCCTCAGGTCCTCTTCGAGCAGGTGGGCGAGGACCGCCCCCGACACCGCCCGCCGGCCGCGCAGCGCGCGGGCGGCGGCGCTGCGCAGGGCCGCGAGCTCCTCGCCGAGCGGCCTCAGGTTCGCCGCCACCGAGGCGAGCGCCCGCGCGAGCTCGCGCGGGGCGGCCCGGTCGCGCCGCAGCTCGGCGGCGGCCGCGCGCAGGGACGCCTCGAGCTCGCGCGTCCGGCCGTCGGTGGCCTGGGCCGCCGCCAGCCGCTCGCCGTCCAGGCTCTCCGCCGCCGCGCTCCGGCCGGGGTCGCGCTCGAAGAGCTCGAGCCGGTCCCCGAGCAGGCGGACGAGCTCCTCCCACAGCGCCTGGGCCCGCGCCAGCGCGGCCCGCTCGTGCTCGGCCTCGCTGTAGACCTTCACCGCGTGGGTGGAGGAGGCGGAGCGCTTGGGACCGGAGACGGTGTCGTTGTCCTTCACCTCCAGCCAGTAGAGCAGCTTCTCGCCCTCGGCGAGCCGGTAGGGGGCGAGCGGCAGGTCCTCCACCCCCGACTCCTGGCGCACCCCGTCGAAGGTGCGCAGGACCGTGCGCTGCTCGTCGCCCTCGGGCGGCTTCACGACCAGGGCGAGCTCGGAGAGGCCCACGTCGTCGGAGGCGCTCCACTCGACGTGGACCACCGCCCGGGCGTCGAGCTCGACCTCCTCGGCCGGGGCGCTGATGCGGATCTCCGGGAAGGCGTCGGCCTCCACCGCGATGGGGAGCGGGGGACCCTCGGCGAGGAGCCGCCGGCCCTTCGAGAAGCGGAAGCGGTAGCTCCCCGGCTCCTCGACCACGAAGCGCCCTCCGAGCTCGCGCCCGCCCTTCACCTCGAGGCGGTAGGCCTTCCTCGCCGGGGGCGCCGCGGAGGGCCCCGCCGGCGCGGCCTTGGCGGCCGGTGCCTCCTCTTGAACCGCCCTTGCGACCTCGATCTCGGCGCTCTCCACCTCGCGGTCGGCCCGGGTCCGCAGGGTCACCTCGGTGCCCTTCGGCGCCGAGACCTCGCCGCCGGTGCCGGAGAGGGTCTTCGGCTCGCGCCGCATGTAGGCGGGATAGGCGTAGGTGAGCTCGATGTCGCCGGTGATGGGCTCGGTCCGCCGGACCGACTCGGGGAGCGCGGCGCCGGCGAGGCGCTCGTAGCCCTTCACGAGCGCGTGCGGCGAGGCCACGAGTGCGAAGAAGTTCGCCGCCAAGACGGCGAGGAGCACGGCGAGCGCACGCCGGGCCGGCCGCGCGGGTACCACCCGCTCGAGATCGAGCCCGCGCACCCGCTCGGCGGTGGAGGACGCGTGGGCCTCCACGAGCGCCAGGCTGTACCGGCGCGAGGCGGCGATCTCTTCGTAGGCCTCCTCGAGCTCGACCGAGGAGAGGAGGTCGCTCTCTACCTCGGGCGCCGCCTCGCCGACGGTCCTCGCCACCGAGAGCGCCGAGGAGGCGCGCCGCATGAGGGCCGCGCCGAGGTAGGCGAGCGCCACCGCCGCGGAGAGGGCGGAGAGGGCGAGCGCGGACAGCCGCACGGCGGAGGGCGACCAGAGGTCGCGCCCCAAAAGGTAGGCGCCGCCGAGGAGGAACAGCAGGGCCGCGGCCGTGCCGAGGGCGAGCGCGGTCGCGAAGACGATCCAACCCTGCCTGCGCCGGGCCCCGTCCAGGACCCGCGCGATCTCCGAGTAAGCGACCGACATTCGAAGGTGCCAACAGGCCGGCTTCACGGCCATTCCAGCGAGGCCCGGCCAGCATAGTAACGGGTGGCGGGCCGCTGGGCCCGGGTTTGGCGGCCCGCTCTGGCTCCTCGGCCGATAACCTTCCAGGGGTTACCCCGATCGGATGGATCGGGGTCGCCCCGGAGGGCACTGTGGTATGAATCCCCGGTGCGGTGAATTTCCACGATGGCCCGCACGTCCCGATGGAAGCTGACGATCTCGCGCTCATCGAAAGGGCCAGGGCCGGTGAGGCCGAGGCCTTTCGGGCGCTCGTCGTCCGCTACCAGAGGAAGGTGTACGCCGTGGCGCTCGGCATCGTTCAGGACCGCGACCTCGCCTGGGATGTCGCGCAGGAGTCCTTCGTCCGGGTGCACGCCCACCTCTCCGAATTCAAGGGGGATTCGAGCTTCTCCACCTGGGTGCTGAAGATCGCGAGCCACCTCGCCATCGACGCCCTGCGCAAGGAGCGGACCAAGGACAAGGAGGAGCTCGACGAGGTGCGCCCGGGGGACCTCGCCCTGGGGGGTGAGGGCCTCATGGCGACCGCCCTCGGCGACGATCCCCTGAAGAGCGCGCTGCGCCGCGAGCTCGCCGACCGGATGGGCGAGGCCCTCTCGCAGCTCCCGGAGAAACACCGGACGATCCTGGTGCTGCGCGAGCTCGAGGGCCTCTCCTACGAGGAGCTGGCGAGCCGCCTCGGCCTCCACAAGGGCACCGTGATGAGCCGGCTCTTCCACGCGCGCCGGAAGATGCAGGCGCTCCTGCGCGAGTACGCGGACCTCTCCGGCGGGCGAGCGGGGAGCGCCAGGGAGGGGTCGTCGTGAGTTCGTGCCTCGTGTTCGCCCCCATGATCGGCGCCCGCCCGGGCGAGCTCAACCCGCTCGAAGCGGAGGCCCTCGCGGAGCACCTCGCCACCTGCGCCGCTTGCCAGACCCGGCTCTCCGACGCCGAGGCGCTCTCCTCGCTCCTCCCCGAGGCGCTCCTCGCCGAGGCCAACCGGCGCGACTTCGCGACCTTCTCGGACGGGGTCCTGGCCCGCATCCCGGCGCTCGCTCCCCGAAGGGCGAAGGAGGGCTTCGCGCTCGGGGCGTTCGTCCGCCGGCACCGCCTGCTTATCGCCTCGGCGCTCGTCCCGGCGCTTCTCGCCCTGTCCCTCCTCGTGTACCTTGCGCTGGCGGCGCCGGAGCCCGCGGCGCTGGTGGACGTGGTCGCCGAGGGGCGGAGCGCGACGGTGCTGGAGACGCGCGACGGTCCGGTGGTGCTCCTCGGGGACGAGGGATCTTGAATGGGGGAGCGGACATGACGGCACGGTGGGGCGTGTGGGCCGCGGCGCTTTCGCTGGGGCTCGTTCTCGGGGCCGGCCCCGGCCTCGCCGCCGACGCCGTCCCGGTGCGCGTGCGCATCCTCAGGGGCTCGCGCCAGGGTCCTCCGGCGCTCGACCCCAAGCTCGCCGATCTGCAGCAGCAGCTCGGCAAGATCGCCTACCAGCGCTGGGACGAGGTGGCCGAGCGCCAGACGACCCTGGAGTTCAAGAAGCCGCTCGCCCTGACGCTCCCCGACGGCGCGACCCTCGAGCTCACCCTCCTCGACGCCCGCAAGGACACCGTCACCTTCGAGGTGCGGGTCTCCGCCCGCGGCACCCGCTCGCGGCTCACCATCTCCAAGGACCAGCGCATCGTCCACCAGGTCACCGACGAGAAGGGCGGCGAGGCCTACTTCGCGACCGTGCGGCCCTGGCCCTAGTGAGCTCGACACCTGTCGTGAAGGCGGCGGCGAGCCCGGCGGCCGGCCGCCTCGGGCGCGCCCTCTCGAGAAGAGGCGGCTGTTCTCCCCGGGACCCGGTCGAGGTATGAAGGAACCCTCCATGGCCACCCGTTCCGCGCGCGTTCCCAAGGAGGAGGCCTCGCCGTGAACTCCGCGCTCACTACCTTCGCCCCCCTCCTCGGCCGGATCCTGCTCTCGGCCATCTTCGCCTACTCGGGCTACCACAAGTTCTCGGCCACCGGCCGGGCCGCCTCGAGCATCGCCGGCCACGGGCTGCCCTTCGCCACCCTGGCCGCCTACGCCTCGGGCGCCTTCGAGCTGGCGGTGGCCTTCCTGCTCGTCCTGGGGCTGCGGGTCCGCTCGAGCGCGCTCGCCGCCTGCGCCTACGTGGCGCTCGTCTCCTTCATCTT
>DATJVF010000012.1:0-2440 GCA_035501995.1 Anaeromyxobacteraceae bacterium | reverse complement strand
GCATGACCGACCAGGAGGTCCGCCGGGGACTGCACTCGGAGATCGTGAAGTACCTGGGGGAGATCGAGGAGCTCAGGAAGTCCTTCGAGGCGATCGGCCACAACGAGAAGACGATGAAGCTGTGGCGCGACCTGGACGCGCCCTTGCGGAGCTGGTCCGACGCCGTCGCCGCCACCACCTCGGCCATACACGACCGCGACCGCCTGCTCGCCGCAGGGAATTCGCTCGAGGACCCCGCGGTGGTGGCCCTCGACACGCGGAGCTGGGACCTCTACCTGCAGGCGCGAAAGGCCTTCACCGGGGCGGACGAAGCTCTCACCGCCATCCTCGACCAGACGAGCAAGAACGTCGACGTGGCCAAGCAGGCGGGCCACGACTCCGCCTCGACCGGGATCACCATCGCCCTCGCGGTCCTCGTCCTCGGCGCCGGGGCGATGGTGGCAGCGGGCCTCTACCTCGCCCGCTCCATCGCCAAGGTCAACCGAGGCCTGCTCGCCGAGGCGGCCAAATTGACCCAGGCCGTCGAGCGCGGCGAACTCAGCGTACGCGGCGACCTCACCGCGGTGACGGGCGAGTTCCAGCCGGTGATCGCCGGCGTCAACACCACCATGGACGCCTTCGAGCGGCCGATCCGGGTGACCGCCGAGTACGTCGATCGCATCTCCAGGGGCGACCTGCCGCCCAAGATCAGCGACGCCTACCAGGGCGATTTCAACCTCATCAAGCAGAACCTCAACCGCTGCATCGACGCGGTGAGCGCGCTCGCCGCCGACACCGTGGCCCTCTCCCAGGCGGCCGTCGAGGGCAAGCTCTCCACCCGGGCCGACGCCGGCAGGCACGAGGGCAACTTCCGCAAGATCGTGGCCGGCGTGAACGGCACCCTCGACGCGGTGCTGAAGCCCATCGAGGAGGCCGCCGAGGTCCTCGAGGCCCTCGCCCGGCGCGACCTTCGAGTTCGCGTGAAGGGGAGCTACCAGGGCGACCACGCCAAGATCAAGCAGGCCCTGAACAGCTCGGCCGAGGCGCTGCACGAGGCGCTCGACCAGGTGGCGCAGGCGGTGGGCCAGGTCTCGGCCGCCGCCGGGCAGATCGCCTCCTCCAGTGAGGCGGTGGCGGCCGGGGCCTCGGAGCAGGCCTCCTCCCTGGAAGAGACCTCCTCGAGCCTCGAGTCGATGTCGAGCACCACCAAGCAGGCTGCTGACAACGCCCAGCAGGCCAACGCTCTCGCCCAGAAGGCCACCCTCGCCGCGACCGAGGGAGCGAGCGCCATGCAGCAAATGACCGGGGCCATGGGGAAGATCAAGGCCGCCGCCGAGGGGACCTCCCAGATCATCAAGGACATCAACGAGATCGCCTTCCAGACCAACCTGCTCGCCCTCAACGCGGCCGTGGAGGCCGCGCGAGCCGGGGAGGCCGGCCGCGGCTTCGCGGTGGTGGCCGAGGAAGTCCGCTCTCTGGCGCTTCGCTCCAAGGAGGCTGCCAACAAGACCGAGGAGCTCATCCGCCAGTCCGTCAAGGAAGCCGGCGAGGGCGAGAGCACCGCCCGCCACGTCGGCGAGCAGCTCGCCGCCATCACGAGCTCGGTCAACCAGGCGAGCGCGATCGTGGCGGAGATCGCGGCGGCGGCGCGCGAGCAGGTGGCCGGCATCGACCAGGTGAACAAGGCGGTCGCCCAGGTGGGCCAGGTCACCCAGCAGAACGCCGCCAACTCCGAGGAATCCTCCTCGGCCGCCGCGGAGCTCTCCGGGCAGTCGGAGGAGCTCGCCGCCATGGTCGGCACCTTCAAGCTCGAGGAGCAGGCGAGGTCCGCACGCGCTCCAAAGGCCCCAGGGACGGCCCTCAAGGTGGCGAGGCCGAAGCTCCTCGCGAGCGCGCCGAAGAACGGAAAGGCCGGCCACGCCGCGCTTCCGCCGCGCCCCGAGGACGTGATCCCGATGGATGCCCCCACCTTCAAGGAGTTCTGAAGGTCGGGCCGGGGTGGGCCGCCGCTCAGCGGCGGCCACCCCGGGTTCCCCGGAGCGGGGTTGGCCCCCCGCGGCGGCCCTGGGGCCCTCTCGGCGGGTGCACTCCGCCCCGGGGGCCGGGTCGCGGAAGGGCCTTAGCCCGGAAAGACCGGGAACTCGCGTTGCGGCGAGGCGATTCTCGCCGCAGCCGAACAAGGCCCGGCTTCGGCTCGGCAGCCACCGGGGGACTCGCCCTCGCCTCGCGACCAGGGCCGTGCGCACGAGGGCCCGAGCACGTCCTTCCGGGTCCGCCCCTCGTAGAGCCATCGCTGTCGCCGCCACTCGCGCGTGGCCACGGAGGCTTTGACCGGTCGCGACGAGTCCGGACCGGGCCCGCGCCGCCGTGCCGGTACCTCACGGCGTCGCCGGAAGCGGCCGCCCCATCGGGACGCGCGGTGCTCCACAGGGCGAGCTACCTTGCCGGCGGAGGATCGCCG
>DATJVF010000011.1:0-2174 GCA_035501995.1 Anaeromyxobacteraceae bacterium | reverse complement strand
TCTCCTTGGTGGAGGCGCCGGTGCGCTCGGCGAGGTCCTTGATCTCGTCGGCCACCACCGCGAAGCCCTTGCCGTGCTCGCCGGACTGGGCGGCCAGGATGGCGGCGTTCAAGGCGAGGAGGTTCGTCTGCTCGGCCACCTCGTCGATGACGTTGAGGATGTTGCCGATGGTGCCGATCTTGCGCCCGAGCGAGTCGATGACGCTGGCGGCCTCCTTGGAGGAGTCCTTGATGCGCCCGATGCCGGCCAGGGTCCGCGAGAGCGCCTCGGTGGAGAGCTCGGCATCCTTCATGGCCTGCTCGGAGAGCTTGGCGGTCTCGTTGGCGTTGGTCTCCACGTGGCTGATGGAGACGTCCATCTCGTTCATGGCCGAGCTCGTCTCCTCGGCGGTGGCCGAGAGCTCCTCGATGCTGGTGGCCACCTCCTTGATGGACTTCGTCATGTGCTCGATGGCGGCGGTGGTCTCCTCCACGCTGGCAGCCAGGGCCTGGATGTTCTCCGCCACCTCGGTGTTGGTGGCGGCCATCTCCAGGATGGAGGAGGAGGACTCGTCGGCGCTCTGCGCCAGAACCTCGACGTTGTCGGCGATCCCCTTCAGCGAGGTGATCATCTCGCTCATCGAGGCCCCGGTCTCGGCCACCCGGGCCGAGACGGTGCCGGTGCCCTCGGCCACCTTGGCCCCGGTGCGTCCCATGCGCTCGATGACCTGGCCGACCACCGACGACACCCCGTTCAGGCGCGAGACGGTGGCTGCGAGGTTCTCGCCGATCCGGTTCACCGCCCCGGCGAGGCGGCCGAGCTCGTCGTCGGATCCCTTCTTGGCCCGCGCCCCGAGGTCGCAGGCCGAGACGCTCTCGGCCGCCTGGGTCATCTCGGCGAGCGGCCTCACGATCAGGCGCTGGGCGAAGAAGGAGGCGCAGGCGACGAGGATGAGGCCCGAGAGGACCAGCATCACCAGCACCGGGAGCCGGAGCCGCTCCGTCTGGTCCTCGAGGAGCGAGGCCGAGAGGCCGTGCACGGCGAAGCCGACCGGACGCGCCTCGGGCGAGGAGCCCTGCCGCGCCGGCCCGAGCGGCTCGAACCAGGCGTAGGCCCCGCCCGCCGAGACGAAGGGCGTCTCGGGATGGCGGGCGTGCTCCTCCAGCGCCCGCGCCGCCGCCGCCTGGTAGGCCGGCCTCACGTTCCGCGCGAGGAGGCTTCCGTCGGCGCGGAGCACGAGGGCGAAGGCGTCGTCGTCCGAGGCGATCGCCGCCTCGACCTCGCCGGCAGCGCGGGGGTCCTCGCCGGGGGCGAGCGGGAGGGCGATCCGGCCGGCGAGCGCCCTCGCCTGGGCCGCGGCCCGCCTCCTCAGGCCCTCCTCGAGCTCGCCGCGCACGGCGGCCCTCACCACCATCGCGGTCGCTCCCAGGCAGAGGACGAGGACCGCGCCGAAGGCGATCGCGAGAGAGCGCTTGAGGCCGAGCCTGTCGAAGAGCTGGAACATGGGCGGGCGGACTTAGGGATCTCGGGAAAAAGAGTCCGTTTTCAGGGCGTTATGCCCCGCTGCATGCTACGCGGCCCCGGAAAGGGGGTCAAGGACGGGGGGCGGCCCGCTACTGCTCGAAGAGGTCCTCGACCTCCACCTTGGCCTTCTCGGGCCGCTCGGGCTCGGGCTTGGTCTCGGTCTTGAACGGCTCGAGGACCGCTCGCTCGGAGTCCTCGGCGACCTTGCCGGTCGAGGGGTCGATGGCCACGAAGTCGATGCCGTCCGGGACCGGGAAGTCCGGCTGCGGCCGGTCGCGCAGGGCGCCCTGCATGTAGGCGAGCCAGATGGGGAGCGCGGCGCGCCCGCCCGTCTCGTAGCGCCCGAGGGGCATCTCGTTCTGGTCGTAGCCGAGCCAGACCCCGGCGAGCAGGTCGCGGGTGAAGCCGAGGAACCAGGTGTCGAACGAGTCGTTGGTGGTGCCGGTCTTGCCAGCCGCCGGCTTGCCGAGCCTGGCGGCCTGGGCCCCGGTCCCGACGGTGGCCACCTCGTGCATGAGCGAGACGGTGATGAAGGCCGAGCGCGGGTCCATGACGCGCTCGGGGACCCGCTCCACCTCCGCCGCCGCGGCGGCGTGCCTGGTGGTGAGGGGCACGAAGGGGTCGCGCGGCGCGCTGTGGTCCTCGAGCAGGCGCCCGTCGCGGTCCTGCAC
>DATJVF010000010.1:0-3154 GCA_035501995.1 Anaeromyxobacteraceae bacterium | reverse complement strand
ATGAGCGACTCGATGAGCGTGCCCGGCAGCGCCGAGCAGTTGACGGCCACGAAGGGGTCGCTGCGGCGCGAGCTCGTCTCGTGCAAGGCGCGCGCGACGAGCTCCTTGCCGGTCCCGGTCTCGCCCCGGACGAGGAGCGCGGCCTCGACGCCGGCCACCCGGGCGGCGCGGGTCTTGAGGGCGCGCATGGGGGCGGACTCGCCGAGGATGGCCTCGAAGCCCCCGGCGCCCGCGAGGGCGTTCAGGGCCTGCAGGCGGTCCCCGATGCGCCGGGGCGACTGCAGGGTGACGACACCTCCCGCCGCGGCGCGCCCGCGGGCCGCCTCGCTCACCGGGGTGGCCTCGAGGAGGAAGGGCTTGCCGCGCACCATGATCTCGCGGGCCGGGGCGCGAAAGCCGCTCCGCGGGAGCTCGAGCTCGAGCGCGCGGTCGCCAAAGAGCTCGCCCAGGCCGCGCCCGGGGAGCTCCGCCTCCGGGACCCCCGCCACCGCCGCGGCCGCCGCGTTGCCGGCCGACACCTTCCCGCTCGCGTCGACGAGGACCACCGGGTCGGCCAGGGCGACGAGGAGGGCCTCGAGGTGGAGTCGCCGCCGGGCGCCGGGGAGGAGGTCGACCTCGGTCGTCTCGACGACGCCGCTCACCGCGAGGAGCGCCCCGCGCAGGTCCTCGAGCTCCCTCGCGGCGAGCTCCGGGGCATCGATGTAGATGTGCGGCGGCCACACCTCGACCGCGGCCACGTTGAGCCTCCGGCGCGCCAGGACGGCCAGGATCTCCTGGGCGATGCCGACCCGGTCGACGAAGCGCACGTCGAGGCGCACGAGGCCCACTCTACCGCCCCACAGGGCTCGTGTACACGTACGAGTACACCGTAGCCGAACGAGTACGGAGACCTCTAATGGCCTCAAGACAGGGGGAGTTTCTGGTGTGGCGGACCGCGCGAGCGGCGGCGGTGTAAGGGGCGCGCTACACCCGACCCTGGCCCCCTTCGAGAAAACCTCCCGTTCGGCGGGCACCTTTTCGTCGCCGCGAGGGTGGCACCCGTCTTGCGATGATCGCTCTAGGCCCTGCGGGGCACCATCGAAGGAGAAAGAGCGATGATCGTCGGCGTCCCCAAGGAGATCAAGGTTCGCGAGTACCGGGTCGGCCTCGTCCCGGCGAGCGTGCGGGAGCTCACCGCGCACCACCAGCAGGTCCTCGTCGAGACCGGGGCCGGACAGGGCATCGGGATGCCCGACAGCGCCTACGAGGCGGCCGGGGCCACCATCGTGAGATCGGGCGCGGAGGTCTACGAACGCGCCGAGCTCATCGTCAAGGTGAAGGAGCCGCTCGCCGACGAGCGCAAGCTCCTCAAGCCCGGCCAGGTGCTCTTCACCTACCTGCACCTCGCCCCCGACGGCGAGCAGACCCGGGACCTCGTGGCCTCCGGCGCGACCTGCATCGCCTACGAGACCGTGACCTCGCCGCAGGGCGGCCTGCCGCTCCTCGCGCCCATGTCCGAGGTGGCCGGCCGCATGTCGATCCAGGCCGGGGCCTACTTCCTCGAGAAGGCCCACGGCGGCCTCGGCGTCCTGCTCGGCGGCGTCCCGGGCGTCGATCCGGCCAAGGTGGTGGTGCTCGGCGGCGGCGTGGTCGGCACCCACGCCGTGCACATCGCCCTCGGCATGGGCGCCGAGGTCTGGGTGCTCGACCGCAACGTCGATGCGCTGCGCAACCTCTGGAAGCAGTTCGGCCGCCCGCTCAACACGGTGTTCTCGACCCGCGACGCGGTGGAGAAGCACTGCACGAGCGCCGACCTGGTGGTGGGCGGGGTGCTCATCCCGGGCGCGGCCGCTCCCAAGCTCGTCACCGCCGAGATCGTGAAGCGCATGAAGCCGGGGTCGGTCATCGTCGACGTGGCCATCGACCAGGGCGGCTGCTGCGAGACCTCGCGGCCCACCACCCACGACGCCCCGACCTACGTGGTGGACGGCGTCATCCACTACTGCGTGGCCAACATGCCGGGCGCGGTCCCGCGCACGAGCGCCTTCGCCCTCAACAACGCCACCCTCCCCTTCGTCCTCGCCATCGCCGAGAAGGGCTGGAAGAAGGCGCTCGAGGCGGACCCGCATCTCCTCGCCGGCCTGAACGTCCACCGCGGGCTCGTCACCTTCCGCGCGGTGGCCTCGGCCCACGGCTACGACTACGTCGAGCCGCGGGCGGCCATCGCCCGCGCGTAACCCTGAGGGCCGCGGTCAGCGGGTGGCCGGGGGACGCCCCCGCGCCACCCGGTTCCTCACAGAGGGCTGTGCCCGGCCTTGGCCTTCATCTGGGCCACCGCCCGGGCCATCGAGGCCATGCTCATGGCCCGATTCACCGCGCGCTCGATATCGGCGCGCTCCCAGGGCTTCATCACCGCCGCCAGGGTGAGCCCGGACTTGGTGGTGGCCACCACCTCGGCGAGGTCGGCGTGGGCGGTCAGCATGACCCGGCTCACGCTCGGGTACGACTGCTCGATCTCCCGCAAGAGCGCGATCCCGCTCATGCCCGGCATGGCGTAATCGACGAGCGCCACGTCGAAGCTCGCCGAGCGGAGGAGGACGAGCGCCTCCTCGCCGGAGCTCGCCGCGGTGATGTCGTACTGCCGGCGGAAGACCCGCTGAAAGGCACGGAGGTTCGCCTCGTCGTCGTCGACGACGAGCACCTTCGGCTTCGCCTGCAGATCCCCCATTGCTCGTCGAATGGTACGCCATGGGCCCCTCGCCGTCAGCCCCCGCGAGCCCTCGGCCGGAGGGCCTGGCGCGGCCCTCGCACCCTGGCCCACCTTCTCCCAGAGGGTCCTTGGCGCCCCCGACCCGGCGCCGGCCTGGCGGGCGCCCGGGTTGAGATTCAGAAGGCGAGGCCGAGCGAGAGCATGGGGCCGTTCGAGTGCCAGCTCGCGGAGGGAGGCCCCTTCGTCGACTCGCTGCTCGCGGCGAAGAAGAAGCTCACCTCGGTGCGAACCTGCACGTAGCCTTCCCGCCCGAAGAGGAGCCCGGCGGCGAGGCAAGGGATGAGCCCGAAGGTGCCGCCGCCCCCGAACTTGGTGTAGCCGAGCCTGAGCCCGCCCCCGGCGTAGGGCGCGACCGGCCGTAGCGCGAACGGATAGTAGACGCCGAGGCCCATGGTGAAGAACTGG
>DATJVF010000009.1:0-2208 GCA_035501995.1 Anaeromyxobacteraceae bacterium | reverse complement strand
GCCGGATCTGGTCGGCGGAAAGGCCCTGGCCGAGATCAGGGCCGCCGAGGCCGACCTTGGTGGCCACGATCATCTCGCCGCGGCAGCGGCGCTCCCGCAGCCAGGCGCCGATCGTCTCCTCCGACTCGCCGCCCCGGTGGCCGGGGGCCCAGGCGCTGTAGACGTCGGCGGTGTCGAGGAAGTTGCCGCCCGCCGCCCGGTAAGCGTCGAGGACCGCGAAGCTCGTGGCCCGGTCGGCGGTCCATCCGAAGACGTTGCCGCCGAGGTTCAGCGGGGAGACGTGGAGGTCGGTGGCGCCGAGCCGGCGCCGGCTCTCTCGCATGGCCATGCCGGCAGCATAAGGTGGGCGCGGCGGGCCGCCGCGACCCTTCCGAGGGGCCCTGGCCTGCTGGGCACGCGGGGGTCCCGCCCGAGGGGGGCCTGGCCGCCCGACCGTAACCATGGGGTTCACCCTAAGCGTAGGATGGCGACTGCCGTTCGCGCGCGGGCGCGCACCCTGCACTGGCGGTCGCAGGGGGACGGGTGAGTGGTGCGCGACCCACCTGCGGCGGAAACCTGCCCCGGGCGAGCGTCCGCGCGCGACCAGGGATCGAATCCTTGCTCGGGTTTCCGGAGCGAGGGACCGGGGCGCGCAGCTTGCAGTGAAAGGCGAGGGGAGCCGCCGCACGCCTGGTGAGGCGGGGAAGAGCGCAGATGGACCGAGAGACGCCCACAGCCGAGGACCAGCGCCCACCGCGCCACCGCATCGCGCTCTTCGGCTCTCCTTTCCCGAGCCGCCCGGCGCTCCTGCGCACCCTGCGCGGAGGGCTCGCCCGGGCCGGGAAGGTCCTCGGCGCGCCCTGGGATGGCCGGGCCGAGCTCGTCGACCTCGGTGGAGAGTTCCCGGTCGAGCTTCCCTGCGAGGAGGTCCTCGAGAGCCTCGGTCCGGGCTTCGACCTCTTCCTGTGCGCTTCTCCGCGTCCGCGGCGGGTCGACGTGCGGTTCGCCCGGGCCATCGCGAGGCTCGGGAAGCCGTGCCTGTTCCTCTTGCCGGCCCGGGGTGGCCCCGAGGGGCCGAGCGCCAGGGCCGAGGCCGAGCCAAGGCGCGTCGGCGACGGCGCCCCGAGGATCTACCTGCGGGGCGATGCCGACCGGGACGCCGAGCGAGTGGTCTTCACGGTTCATCACTGGCTCGAGGCGACCGAGCGCAAGGCGAGGGCCCGCACGCTGCGGGCGAGCCTCGCGAGCGCCGGGGGAGAGGGGCTCCAAGGAGCGCTCGACGCGCTCCTCTCCGGCTGGCCCGCGGCCAACGAGCCCGACGGGCGCCTCCCCGGGCTCTTCGGCGATGCGCGCGAGGAGGCGCGCGGGAGCTGGCTCGATCCCCGCACCCTGGGCGGCTACGAGCAGGAGCGGGAGGACGTCTTCCTGGGGGCCCTCTGGCAGGACCTCGCCTGAACGGGGGCCGGACTCGAGTCACCCAGCCGTCCGCGCAGGCAGAGAGCGGTGAGGGCGGGCCGCTCCTTCGAGACGCGAAGGCGAGCTAGTTCTGGACCGGCGCACCCGGCTTGAAGCCGGCGGCCTCGATGGCCTGGGCGAGCTTCGCCGGGTCCACCTTGCCCTTCTCGTAGGCGACCACCGCCTGGCCCTTCTCCAGGCTCGCGTCGACCGACTTCACCCCGTTCACCCTGGCGAGCGAGGCCTTCACCCGGGAGATGCAGTGGTCGCAGTGCATGCCGGAGACCGGGATCGTCACCTGGGCGTCGTCGGCGGTGAGGACCACCGGTGGGGCCCGCTCGTCGGTCGGCGCCGCAGGCTGCGCCTTTGCGGTCGTCTGCATGGCCTTGTCCGAGTCGCAGCCAGCGCAGGCGAGGGTGACCGCCGGGGCGAGCGCGGCGAGGGCGGCGAGTACGAGCAGCTTCGTCATGGTCATCTCCTCCGGGTAGGGACCTACCATGGCGCCGGGACCGGGCGAGCGCCCGCCACTTCCGGGGCCCGTCCTGCCGCGCCGCGTCAGGCCGCTACTCGGGCAGGTCGACCGGCCGGACCAGGGTCGGCTGGCGATCGACGAGCGCGTTCCCGGGTGGCACCTGGTTCTCGGCGCCGCAGCGGCAGGCGAACAGCACCCCGACGAAGAGGCCGGGGCGGACACCCTCGCAAAGGAGCATGCCGCAGGCGCCGCAGAGATAGTCGAGGTCGCCCGGGCCGGTGAAGACCGGTGCGCCGTCTTCA
>DATJVF010000008.1:0-2743 GCA_035501995.1 Anaeromyxobacteraceae bacterium | reverse complement strand
GGGCCTGGCCGCGCGGGGGGGCGGGAGCCGCCGGCTTGTTGCGGGGGGCCACTTTAGCCAGGGGCGGTGCCGCGGCTGGAGGCGCGGGCGCCGCCGCGGCCGGCGGGGGGGGAGGCGGCGGAGCGGGCGCGGCGAGAGGTTCGGCGGCCTTGGGCCCGGCCGTCATGGCCCGTAGGCGCCCGACGAGCTCGGCGTGCACCTGGGCGTCGGTGCCGGCGTGCATCCCGGCCGCGACCGCCACCGCCACCCGCAGCCCGTCGAGGACCTGCAGGAGGGTGTCGGTGACGATCTTGGTCCAGCCTACCTCGCCGTCGCGGATGCCGGCGAGGAGGTCCTCGCCGGCATGGGCGAGCTCGCGCAGCTCCTCGAAGCCCAGGAAACCCGCGGTGCCCTTCAGGGTGTGGAAGGCGCGGAAGGTCTCGGCGACCACCCCGGCCGGATCCTTGCCGCCCTCCACGTCCACAAGGTCGCGCTCGAGGCGGTCGAGGAACTCGTTGGCCTCCGCCAGAAACTCGGTGAGGATCTCGTCCTTCTCTTCCAAGGGGACCTCGGCCAGGGCCGCGTGGACGTCAGGGCTGGGTGAGGCAGTGGAGGTGGCTCGCGAACGCCAGGTCGACCTCGAGGATATGCTTCACGAACCTCACGCAGAGGAGCTCGTGCACGGCGGCGGCGATGGCGGTGGTGGGCCCGAAGGTCTGGAAGTCGTCCTCGATGCAGGCGAGCCTGGTGGTGAAGCTGGCGTGCTGCGCGGCGTGGTCCTCGAGCTCCGGGTAGGCCACCTTCCTCATCAGGGCGACCTCCGACGCGAAGTGCTCTCGGCAGTAGTCCCGGAGGAAGCCGAGCAGCGGCGTGACCTGGGCGCGCGAGCGGCCGGCCCGCATGGCGTCGAGGAGCGCGTCGGCGCGCGCCAAGAGCTCCTGATGCTGGGCGTCGACGGTCTCTACGCCGACCGACAAACTCGCGTTCCACGAGGGCATGGTGGGTCTCCTCCGCCAGGTCTCCGTGCCTGTGGGTAGGGCTCGGTTGCAACGCGGGCGCCAGCCTCGGACCGGCGTCCCCGGCCGCGGCTTCGCCGCCCAACCCGCTGCGAGGACGGGGATATGGGAAGCGCCCGCCGGCCCGCTGCCGGGGCGCCCGACCCGCGACGAACACCCCAGGGTCCTCCTTGACCCGGCAGCGGGGTATCGGGCGTCGCCCCATCGAACCCCGGGCGGCCACACCAAGCGTCCTCGCACCCTTCGTCACGCCGGGTCCCCTCGTCCGACGGGCGAAGGACGTCCGGCCGAGCGAGCCCCGCGCGTGCGCCAGTGCGGTCGTCCAAGCGGGAGCGACCTTGGGCCTCGCGGTGGTCGCGGATGACGCCCGGGGCGAGGGAGGGCCCTTTCGGCCGGTCCCCGGGGACGTCCGTCCGTAGCCTCAGGGCAGGGGAGGGGACCTCGTCAGGTAGTCGTGGGCGAACTCGAGGTTCTCGGCGATCGCGATGTGCTGGGGGCAGCGGGGCTCACAGTCGCCGCACTCCTCGCAGCGGTCGGCGCCGGACCCGCTCTCGAGCTGGAACCTGCGGTAGCGAAAGGCCGCCTGGGCCTGGTCCTCGAACATGCGCCCCGAGTTCCAGGCGTTGAACACGTCGGCGATGGCGACGCCGTTCGGACAGGGCTGGCAGTACCCGCAGCTCGTGCAGGGTACCGCCATCCTGGCCTGATAGAAGGCCCGGACCTCTTCGAGGCGAACGAGCTCGTCCGCTCGGAGCGGCCCGGCCGCCGCGGCCACGGCGACGTTCTCGGCCACCTCTTCGGGCCTCCCCATGCCCGAGAGCACCGTCACCACCCCGCTCTGGGCGAGGGCCCAGCGCAGGGCCCACTCCGAGGGCGCCCAGGTCCGGCCGGACCGACCGAGGAGCTCGCGGACCTTCTTCGGCACCGCGGCCAGCGCGCCGCCGCGCAGGGGCTCCATGACCACCACCCCGACGCGTCGCGCCTCGGCGTGGCGCAGGCCCGGCAACCCCGCCTGAAAGTCCTGGTCTAGGTAGTTGAGCTGGATCTGGGCGAACTCCCAGTCGTAGGCGTCGACGATGGCCTTGAAGTCGTCGAGCGGGCCATGGAAGGAGAACCCGAGGTGGCCGATGCGGCCGTCCTGCCGGGCGCGCTCGAGCGCCCTCGTCCCGCCGAGCGCCATCACCTTCTCCCAGCGCCCGGCCGCCAGGGCGTGCAAGAGGTAGAAATCGATCCGGTCGGTGCCGAGCTTCTCGAGCTGAAGGTTCAGCACCCGCTCGAAGTCGGCTTCGGCCTTCATCTCCCATACCGGGCACTTGGTGGCGAGCTGCACCTTCGCCCGCCAGCCCCCCCGCAGGGCGCGGCCGAGGAACAGCTCGGACTCGCCGCCGTGGTAGACGAAGGCGGTGTCGAGGTAGTTCACCCCGGCGCGGATGGCGTCGTGGACGAGGCCCGTCGCCGCCGCCTCGTCGATGCGGGCGGGATCGCCGTTCACGACCGGGAGGCGCATGGCTCCGAAGCCGAGGGTCGACACCGCGAGGCCGGGGATCTTGGGAAACGCGCGGTACTGCATGGCCACCACCTCCCCCTCTCGGCTCGATGGTACCGCGGATCGCCTCCTGGCGAGCTCGAGTTCCGGGCCGCCCTGCTCGTCACCGGATCGGGCCCGGCGCGGAACGGGACCCTGGACCAGGCGCTCGGGCCCCTGCGGGTGGTCGGCCGCCGGGCGAAGGTGGGCGCCGGGCGCTACG
>DATJVF010000007.1:0-2533 GCA_035501995.1 Anaeromyxobacteraceae bacterium | reverse complement strand
GTGGCGCGCGAGCACCGCGTCGGCGTCCACGGTGTCCGGCGCCTGGCGGGCGAGGCGCAGCGCCGAGGAGGCCCGGCCCAGGATGACGTCGATGTCGGTCCGCACCGGGTCGTCCTCGGTGACGCCGTCGCGGAGGGCGTGATAGCGCTCCATCTTCTCCTCGAGCGCGCGCACCAGCGCGTCCCGGGGCGCGGCCTGGGCGAGCTTCAACCACGCCTGGCGGTCGAGGCGGGCCGAGTGCTGCAGCTCCTGCTGGACCTCCCGGCGGATCGCCTCCCGGAGCGAAGGGTCGGGACGGCTCTGGAGCGCCGAGAGGAGGAAGCAGCCGGTCTGGGTCTGCACGACGGGCTGCGGCCCCTGCGGCACGTCGGCCTCGCGCAGGATGCCCGCGGCGAGGAGGGCGTAGGCCGCCCGCAGGCGGGGGAAGACGAGCCCGCCTTCCCCCCAGGCGAGGCGCCGCACGGTGACGCGCCGCTGGGCGAGGTCGAGGATCTCGAGCTCCTCCGCCGAGCGCCCGCGCGGCTCGTAGGGGAAGGGTGGAACCTCCGCCAGCACCACGCCGCGGTCGAGCCGGCCGAGGCCCTTCAGCACGAGGTGCTGGTTCTTCATGCCGCGGATGCCGTCGTAGACCAGGCGCTGCACGGAGAGGCTCACCATGTACTCGAGGGGGATGGAGCAGGCCCGCTCCTCGAAGACCGCGACCCCATCGTTGAGCTCGAAGAGGGAGAGCACGACCCGCCGCACCTGCCGCGCCACGGCCGTGCCCACGTCGTAGCGGTCCACGACCCCGGCCTGGACGAGCGCCTCGCCGAACCGGCGCCCGCGGTCGGCCCGCATGAGGGCGGTCACGCGGTCGAACTCCTGCTGGGTGATGCGCCCGTCGGCCACCAGGGCCTCCCCGAGGCGGTCCCGGCGGAGGTTGCTCGCCGCGAAGACGAGGCGGCCGTGGTCGAAGAACGCGATCTTGACCATGCGGCCGGCCCGGACCTGCAGGTCGCCGCTCCGCCGCTCGGCGGAGAGCCGGCAGATCGTGTCCGCGATCGGGCTGAGGGCGATGTCGGTGAGCATGGGCGGCCCTATTGTGCACCCTGAGGGCTCGGCCAGCGCCGGCCGGGCGAGGCGTCTCCGGAGGCGAGCGGCGAGGGTATCATCGCGGCGGCGGCCGGCGAGTGAGCCGGCGCACGCCAGGAGGTCCCTCATGACGCGGGCCGTCATCACCGGCAGCGGAAGCGAGATCGCCGCCACCCGGGTCACCAACGCCCAGATGGCCCGGATCCTCGACACCACCGACGAGTGGATCCGGGAGCGAAGCGGGATCGAGCAGCGTCACTTCGCCTCCCCCGGCGTGGCCTCGTCCGACCTCGGGGTAGCGGCGGCCACCAAGGCCCTCGCCGCGGCCGGGGTCGCGAAGGAGGAGATCGACCTGGTGGTGTTCGCCACCATGACCCCCGACCATTACTTCCCGGGCAACGGCACCCTCCTCCAGGACAAGCTGGGGCTCCCCCCGGTTCCCTGCTTCGACGTCCGCCAGCAGTGCTCGGGCTTCCTCTACGGCCTGCAGCTCGCCGACGCCCACGTCCGGGCTGGGATGGCGAAGACCGTGCTCCTCGTCGGGGCCGACGTGCACATCGGCTTCATGCCCTGGACCCGGGAGAACTTCGCCTACGCCATCGGCGAGTCCGAGGTTCCGCCCACGAAGGAGGAGTGGGACTGGAACTCCCGCTTCCGCCACCTCGTCGTCCTCTTCGGCGACGCGGGCTCGGCGGTGGTGGTGAGGGCGGTCGAGGACGGCGACCGGGGCGTCCTCGACCAGGAGCTGCACGCCGCGGGGGCCGAGTACGAGAAGCTCTACGTGCCCGGCACCGGCTTCAAGCACCGGCCGTACACCGACCCCGAGCAGTTCCGGCGCGGGGACCACATCCCGGTGATGGACGGACGCCACGTCTTCAAGATGGCGACCACGAACATGGTGGAGGTTGCGCGGTCGGTGCTGCAGAGGAACGGCGTCGCGCCCGGCGAGCTGAAGCTCGTCCTCATGCACCAGGCCAACAAGCGGATCAACGAGCACTGCGCGCGGACCCTCGGGCTCCGCGACGACCAGGTCCCGCACAACATCCACAAGTTCGGGAACACCACCTCCGCCACCATACCCCTCCTGTGGGACGAGTGCGCGCGTGACGGACGGCTGCGGCCGGGCGACCTCGTGCTCCTCGTCGCCTTCGGCGCCGGGATGACCTGGGGCGCCTCGCTCGTGCGCGCCTGAGCGCGGGCCGATCGCCATGTGGCCCGCCCTGGCCGTCCTCCTCTCCACCGCCGCGGCCGCCCGCCCCAACGTCGTCTTCATCATGGCGGACGACCACGCCGCCCACGCGATCTCCGCCTATGGGTCGAGGGTCAACGAGACGCCGAACATCGACCGCCTGGCTCGGGAGGGGATGCTCTTCCGGAACACCTTCGTGACGAACTCCATCTGCACCCCCAGCCGGGCCTCGATCCTGACCGGCACGTACTCGCACAAGAACGGCGTCCCCGT
>DATJVF010000006.1:0-2905 GCA_035501995.1 Anaeromyxobacteraceae bacterium | reverse complement strand
CGCCTCCGGCTCGATGGTGACCGGGTCGGCGACGACGGCCGACTCGTAGCGCTTCACCTTCGCCACCTCGGCCGCCTGCTCCTCGAGGGGGAGGTTCTTGTGGACGAAGCCGAGGCCGCCGGCACAGGCCATGGCGATGGCCATGCGGGCTTCGGTGACGGTGTCCATCGCGGCCGACACGATGGGGACGTTGAGCTCGATGTTGCGGGTGAGCCGGGTCGACGTCTCGACCATCTTCGGCAGCACGTCACTCTCTCCTGGGACGAGGAGGACGTCGTCGAAGGTCAGGGCCTCTCGCAGGTCGTCGCGGTTGAGCATGCGGACGTATAGCGACCGCGACCGGGGAGGTCAAGGACGCATAAGCCCTCGCGATGGCTCGCGATCGGGCGCGCGCCCACTCCGCCCTACCGGTGGCCGGAAAGGCCGGCTCAGGCCTCGCGGGGCCGCTCCGACCCGCTCGTGCGGGCCTGGGGCCCGGCTTGCCCGGACGGGTCCTCGGCCCGGATAATGCTCGATCGTGGCTGAGGAACGGCGAGGCGCACGGCGCGTGCCGGTCGGGCTCAGGGTCCGACTAGGCTACAGGAGCCCCGACGAGTTCGCCGAGAAGTTCGCGGTCAACCTGGCGCGCGGCGGCTTCTTCGTGCGAACGCACGAGCCGCAGCCGGTCGGGACCGCGGTGCAGTTCGAGCTCCTGCTCGTGGGAGGCGAGCGGGTGGTCGCCGGGCTGGGCGTCGTGGCCTGGACCCGGACCGGCCAGCCCGGCGAGCGGGGCGCGCCCGGCATGGGGGTGAGGTTCACCGCGCTCGACGCGCCGAGCCGCGCACTCGTCGAGCGCGTGACCTCGCTGAAGGATCGGCGTGGCCTCGCCCCAGGCGCCGCGGAGGCGGCGGCCGAGGCCCCCTCCCCGCCGGCCGACCCCGAGCCCGCGCCGCCGCCCGCGCCGCCCAGGCTCGCGAGGGCCGAGGCCCTCACCCCGGTCCCGGCGGCCCCGAGGGACGGCGCTCCGCCCAGGCCCCCGCCCGCCCCTCCGCGAGGAGCGGTGCAGGCCGATCTCTCCTTGCCGCACGAGGTGCAGACGATCGCGGCCGGCCCAGTCGCGCTCGACCTCGGGCTCCCCAAGGAGCCCGGGCCCCCCGACCACCCCTCGCGCGCCATCATCGGCATCGACCTCGGGACCACCAACTCCTGCGCGGCGGTGGTGAGGGACGGCCGGCCCTACGTCATTCCCTCCCGCGAGGGGCACAACACGGTGCCCTCGATGGTGGCCCTGAACGCGCGCCGCCGCCTGGTGGTGGGCCACCTCGCCCGGGCCCAGCTCCTCTCGAACCCCAAGGACACCGTCTACGGGGCGAAGCGGCTGCTCGGGCGGCCCTACGCCTCCAAGGCGGTGCAGCAGATCCGGGCCGCCTTCTCCTACGAGGTGGTGGAGGGGGAGGACGGGCTCGCCGCGGTCGAGCTCGCCGGCCAGAGGCTCTCCCTCGAGGAGGTCTCGGCCCTCATCCTGCGGGAGGTGAAGGAGGTCGCGCAGAACCACCTCGGCGAGGAGGTCAACCGGGCCGTCATCACCGTCCCGGCCTACTACAACGAGCGTCAGCGCGAGGCAGTGCGGCGCGCCGGCGCGCTCGCCGGCCTCAAGGTCGAGCGCATCGTCAACGAGCCGACCGCGGCCGCCCTGGCCTACGCCTACGGGCGGCGGCTCCGCCAGCGCATCCTGGTCTACGACCTCGGCGGCGGCACGTTCGACGCCTCGATCCTCGAGCTCGAGGACAACGTGTACGAGGTGGTCTCGACCGGGGGAGACACCTTCCTCGGCGGCGTCGACTTCGACAACCGCATCGTGGGGCGCTTGCTCGAGCTCTACGAGCGGCGGGTCGGGCAGGCCTTCGACGGGGACCGGGTGGCCCTCTCGCGCCTGGTGGACGCGGCCGAGCGCACCAAGTGCGCGCTCTCGGAGCGCCAGGAGTTCCGCATCCAGCTCCCCTTCCTCACCATGAAGGACGGGCAGCCGCTGGCGCTCGACGCCACCCTCACCCGCGAGGAGGTGGTGCGGCTCGTCCGGCCGCTCGTCGAGCGTACCCTGGAGGTCTGCCGGGAAGTCCTGGCCGCCAAGGGCCTCACCCGCGAGGCGCTCGACGAGGTGATCCTGGTGGGCGGGCAGTCGCGCATGCCCCTCGTCCACGAGCTGGTGCGCGAGTTCTTCGGCAAGTCGCCCTCGCGCGCGGTCCACCCGGACGAGGCGGTCGCGCTGGGGGCGGCGCTCCTCGCGCACTCGCTCGGCAGCGCCGAGGGCATCGTGCTCATCGACGTGCTCCCCATCGCCATCGGGGTGGCCCTCCCCGACGGCAAGGTGCGGTCGGTCTTCGAGAAGAACACCCCGCTGCCCTCGCGCAAGCAGTACACGCTCTCGACCACCCGGGACGGCCAGACCGAGTTCGAGCTGGCGGTGGTGCAGGGCGAGTCGGCGCTGGCGGCCGAGTGCGAGTACCTCGGGACGGTGCGCCTCGACGGCCTGCCCTCCGGCCCCCGCGGCATGATCAAGATCGCGGTGGGCTTCGACCTCGGCCCGGAGTGCCTGCTCACCGTCACCGCGCGCGAGTTACGGACCCACCGGGCGGTGAGCGCCAGCTTCGCGCCGCGCCCGCGCCCGGCCCACGCCGTGAGCGAGGGCGCGGCCCGCCCGGAGGCGCGCGGCCTCGTCACCACCGCCCTCCCCCTGCCGCGCCCGAAGCCGGCCGGGCCGCGTCCGGGCGGCATGCTCGGCTTCTTCCGGCAGTTCTTCGGCCGCGACGAGGCGCGCTGAGGGCCTCTCAGCGGTCGGGCGGCTCGGCGGCCCCCCCGTTTCTCGCCCGCTCGCGGGCCGCCGCCGCCAGCGTGCGCCGGCGCTGCACGTAGCGAAAGGCGAGCG
>DATJVF010000005.1:0-3195 GCA_035501995.1 Anaeromyxobacteraceae bacterium | reverse complement strand
CTGGCTCTCGAGGCTCGCCGCCTGCGCCGCGGAGACCGGCCCGGTGCGCCCGTCGAGGGCGACCAGGATCGCCTCCTGCCCCGCCGCCCGCTGGGGGATCGCGACTGGTGAAGGCGTGGCCTGCACGAGGTCTTCGCATCGTAACCTCGCCGCGGAGCGCGCGGCGGTCCCCGCCGGGGACGAGCCCACCGTTCCCTCGTGAGAGGGTGCGACCTCGCCCGACGTTGCCGGGGCCGGGACCGGCACCATAATCAAACCACCCTCCACGAGGCGCGGGCGCGCCGCTCGGGAAAGCGCCGCCCGGCCAAGGAGCCCGATGGACGCTCTGCGCCTGCGCCGTGCACGCCGCGTCTCCTCCGCGTGCGGAGGGCCGGCCGCCATCTCGCGAGTGAGGCGGTGAGGCCCACCCTCCGCTTCCTCTTGCCCCTCTTGGGCATCCTCGGGGTCCTCGCCTGGGCCGCGGCGGCCTTCCTCAACTCGACCACCCGTTCGTGGATGGAGAAGGACGTGCGGCTGCGGGCCCAGCTCGTGGCGAGCGGTGCGCGCGAGGCCCTCGCCGCCCACGTGCGCGACGGCGACCGCGAGCGCCTCACCGCGCTCCTCGACGAGATGGCGCAGGGCGACCGCATCATGGCCCTCGAGGTCTGCGGCCCGGACCTTCGCCCGCTGGCGGCCACGGCCGGGTATCCGGCCGCCTTCGGCTGCGCCTTCGCCGGGCCGCAGGTGCGGCGGGCGCGCCCCGCGGGCGGCTTCGCCTTCCACGAGGTCGAGCGCCCGGCCGACCTCCCGAGCGGTCCGGTGTACCTGAGCGCGCTGCCCATCCTCGACCGGGAACAGCCGGTGGCGATCCTGCTGCTCGTGCACGACATGAGCTACGTCGACCGCCGGGAAGCCGCCACCAACCGGCTCGCCCTGCTCGCCTTCGGGCTGGTGGTGCTGGCCGCCTCGGCTGCCACCGTGCTGGCGGCCCGCTTCTCCTGGCGAGCTTGGAGCACCGAGGCGCGCCGGCTCCTCGCCCTCATGCGCCTCGGGGGATCGGGGCTACCGCGCGCCGAGCGCAAGGAGTTCCAGCCCTTCCTGAGCGACCTGCGCCAGCTCGTCTCCGACCTGTCGGCCGAGCGGGGCCGCTGGTCGCCCGAGCGCCTGCGCGACACCCTCACCCACCACCTGCGGGGTGAGGGGATCGTGGTGGTGGCCAACCGCGAGCCCTACCTCCACGAGCGGGCGAAGGACGGCACCATCGAGGTGGTCCACCCGGCGAGCGGGCTCGTCACGGCGCTCGAACCGGTGATGCGTGCCTGCTCGGGGGTGTGGGTGGCCCACGGCAGCGGCGCGGCCGACCGCGAGATGGTGGACCGGCACGACCGGGTGCGGGTGCCGCCCGGCGAGGAGTCCTACCAGCTGCGGCGGGTGTGGCTCACCCGCGAGGAGGAGCAGGGCTACTACTACGGCTTCGCCAACGAGGGGCTGTGGCCCTTCTGCCACGTGGTGCACGCGCGCCCCATGTTCCGCGAGCCGGACTGGGCCGAGTACCAGCGGGTGAACCAGCGGTTCGCCGCCGCCGTGTGCCAGGAAGTGAAGGGGGTGGACCCCATCGTGCTGGTGGAGGACTACCACTTCGCGCTGTTGCCCCGGCTCATCCGCGAGAAGCTGCCGCGCGCCACCGTCATCACCTTCTGGCACATCCCCTGGCCGAACGCGGAGCGCTTCGGGATCTGTCCCTGGTACCGAGAGATCCTCGACGGCCTGCTCGGCAGCAGCATCCTCGGCTTCCACACCCAGCAGCACTGCAACAACTTCCTCGAGTCGGTCGACCGCTACCTCGAGACCCGCATCGACCGGGAGCGCCAGTCGGTGGTGTCGAGCGGGCGCGAGACCCTGGTCCGGCCCTACCCCATCGCCATCGAGTGGCCGAGCCGCTGGGTGGCGGCCTGCCCGCCGGTGGCCGCCTGCCGGCGTGCCGTGATCGAGGAGCTCGGGCTCGCCGAGGACGCGCTCATCGGGGTCGGGGTCGATCGCCTGGACTACACGAAGGGCATCGAGGAGCGCCTGCTCGCGATCGAGCGGCTGCTCGAGCGCTTCCCGCAGTACCGCGGCCGCTTCACCTTCGTGCAGCTGGCCGCCCCCAGCCGTACCGCCATCCCGCGTTACCGCCAGCTCAACGAGGACGTCGAGGCGCTCGCCACCCGCATCAACGAGCGCTTCGGGCAGGGCGCCTACCGGCCCGTCATCCTGAAGCGCTCCCACCACGAGCCACCGGCCATCCACTGCCACTACCGGGCCGCCGACCTGTGCTACGTGTCGAGCCTGCACGACGGGATGAACCTCGTCGCCAAGGAGTTCGTCTCGGCGCGGGACGACGAGCGCGGCGTCCTCGTCCTGAGCCGGTTCACCGGGGCGGCCCGCGAGCTCACCGAGGCCCTGCTCGTGAACCCCTACGACCTCGAGGAGTCGAGCGCCGCCCTGGCCTGCGCGCTCGCCATGCCGCCCGCCGATCAGGCCGAGCGCATGCGCGCCATGCGCGCCTTCCTCTCGGAGTTCAACGTCTACCGCTGGGCCGGACGCATGCTGGTCGATGCGGCCCGCCTGCGGCAGAAGGAGCGCCTGGCCGGCCGGCTGTCACTTGGCGTGGCTCCGGCCAAGGACGCGATCCTGTGACCCCCGAGGGCGCGCGGCCTCGACCGGGACCCGCCCGGGCGGGCTCGCCGCGTGAAGGGGCCCGGTGGGCGGAGGTCCCTCGGTGCGGCCGCTGAGCCGGCGCCTCGCCCCGCGCCGCTCGGCGGGCCTTCCGCCCGCGTTCTGGTGGCTCTTCGCCGGGCAGGGCCTCTCCGCCCTCGCCACCTTCGTCTTCCCCTTCCTCGCGCTCTACCTGCGCTCGCGCGGCCTCGCGCCCGGAGCCATCGGACTCGTCACCGCGCTCTTCGGGGCCGGCAGCCTCCCGGCCGGTCCCCTCGCCGGGAACCTCGCCGACCGGCTCGGCCGGCGCCCGACGCTCCTCGGCGCGCTCCTCGGCTCGGCGGCCCTCACCGCCCTCTTGCCGCTTTTCGCCTCGCCGGTGGCCCTGGCCCTCGACGTCCTCGCGCTCGGCCTCGCGGTGCACGCCTACTTCCCGGCCATGAACGCGGCGGTGGCCGACCTCCTCCCGCCCGAGCGGTACGCCGACGCCTATGGTCTCCTCTACTGGGAGCGGAACGC
>DATJVF010000004.1:0-9121 GCA_035501995.1 Anaeromyxobacteraceae bacterium | reverse complement strand
AGATCGCGGAAGACCTCCAGCGTGATGTGCCACTCGCCATCCCACTTGATGGCCGCACGCTCGGTGTCGTGGGGGTGGGCGAGGCCGAGGCGCGGGATAGGCCGGGAGGCGTCGTCGCGCAGGGCATCGAGCTTGTGGCCGAGCGCGGCGAGCGCGTAGACCGGGCTCTCGATGGTGCCGGCCAGGTCGCCGAGGACGTAGTCCACCGGCATGAGGTTCTCGTGGTAGATGGCCGGCTCGAGACGCCCCTCGACCGGGGTCACGAGCTCCGAGAGCGGGACCGCTCCGCGTACCCCCGGCACGGTGAGCTCAAGCAGCTGCTCGAGCCGGGAGCGCTGGGCGGGGGCCAGCTGGAGGAGGATGGGGATCTGCTGGGCGCCGCGCGCCCCGTGGAAGTTCCCGAGCGGCACCCCCTGCCCGGCCGCCGCCAGGGTCTCAACCACCGCGGCGGCCTGCACGCCGTGCAGGGCCGCCTTCTCGCGGTCGACGGCCAGCGCCACCCGGGGCGCGGTCGGGTTGAGCGTCGAGTCGACGTCCACCACCCCCTCGGTGGTCCGGAAGGCCAGGAGCACTTCCCGCGCCAGCCGGTCGCGCTCGGCGGTGGTCGGCCCGTACACCTCCGCCACCAGGGTGTCGAGCACCGGGGGCCCGGGCGGGATCTCGAGCAGCTTGAGCCGCGCCCCGGCCGGATGCGCCAGCGCCTCGAGCGCCGGGCGCAGCCGCATGACGATGGCGTGGCTCTGGGCCGGCCGCTCCTTCTTCGGCACGAGGTTCACCTGGACGTCGACCTGTTCCGGGGCCTCGCGCATGAAGCTGTGGCGGACCATCCCCACGAAGGTGAAGGGGGCGGCGACGCCGGAGTACACCTCGACGTCCTTCACCTCCGGCTCCTCGAGCACCCGGCGCGCCAGCGACTGACCGAGTGCGAGCGCGTCCTCGCGGGCGGTGCCCGCCGGCAGGTCGAGCTGCACCTGGAACTCGCTCTTGTTGTCGAAGGGGAGCATCTTCACCTTGACGAGGCCCAGGCCCACCAGCGCGAACGCCCCGAGGAGGAGGACCGCCACCAGGGCGAGGAACCCCCACCGTGCGACGGCCGAGTGGAGCAGGGTCGACATGACGCGGCGGTAGAGCCGGGTGAGGAGCGTCTCCGGGACCTGCGGGGGGTGGGAGGGGTCGGGGTCCGCCGCCGGCGCGGCCTCGGCCGCGCGCGGCGCCTCGCCGCGGAAGACGATGAGGGCCGCCCACGGGCTCAGGATGAAGGCGATCCCGAGGGAGAACAGCATGGCGACGCTCGCCCCCACCGGGATGGGCCGCATGTAGGGGCCCATGAGGCCGCGCACGAAGGCCATGGGCAGGATGGCCGCGATGACCGCGAAGGTGGCGAGGATGGTGGGGCCCCCCACCTCGTCCACGGCGTCGACCACCGTGCGGGCGAAGGAGCGCCTCGGCCCCGGCAGGTGGAGGTGGCGGTGGACGTTCTCCGCCACCACGATGGCGTCGTCCACCAGGATGCCGATGGAGAAGATGAGGGCGAAGAGGGTGACCCGGTTGAGGGTGTAGCCGAAGAGGTAGGTGAGCAGCAGCGTCAGCGCGAGCGTCACCGGCACCGCCACCCCCACCACCACCGCCGAGCGCCACCCCATGGCGAGCAGGATGAGCGCCACCACCGAGAGGGTGGCGATGAGCAGGTGCTCGATGAGCTCGTTGGACTTCTCGCCGGCCGTCTCCCCGTAGTTGCGGGTGACGCTCACCTCGATGGTGTCCGGGATCAGGCGGCCGCGGAGCGTCGCCACCTTGCGCAGCACCTCCCCGGCGAGCTCGGTGGCGTTCGTCCCGGCGCGCTTGGCGATGACGATGGAGGTGGCCTGCTCGAAGCCCGGGCGGCCCTTCTCCGCCATGAGCACCACCCCGGGCTCGGGCTCGGGGCCGTCGGTGACCCGGGCCACGTCGCCGAGGTAGATCGGCCGCTCCCCGCGCACCGCCACCACGATCCGCTTGAGATCGCTGGCCTGGAGCACGTTGCCGCGGGCCTCGAGCTGGACCCGCTGCCCGGCCGCCACCAGGGCGCCGGCGGGGAGCTGCGCCTGCGCGGCGCGAAGGGCCGGGTCGAGCTCGCCGAGCGAGACCGCGAGGCTGCGCAGCCGCTCCAGGTCGGGCTCGATCCGCACCACGCGGCGCGCGCCCCCCACCACCCGGACCTGCGAGGTGCGCGGCACGTCCGCCAGCTCGCGCGCCACCTCCTCGGAGAGCTTGCGCAGCTCGCCGGCCGGCATGTCCTCGCCGTGCAGGGTGAGGGTGAGGAAGGGGACGTCGTCGATGGTGAGGAGCCGCACCACCGGCTCGAGCGCGTCGACCGGCCGCAGCTCGGGATGGGCCATGAGCTCCTGGTGCACCTTGACGAGGCTCGGCTCGAGCGGCTCGTTCACCTTGAAGCGCACGGTGAGCAGGGCCGCGCCCGGGGCGCTCGTGCTGTACAGGTACTCGACGCCCGGGATGCCCCACAGCTGCCGCTCGAGCGGCGTGGTGAGCTGGGTCTCCACCTCGCGCGGGGTCGCCCCGGGCATGGGGACGATCACGTCCACCATGGGGACCACGATCTGCGGCTCCTCCTCGCGGGGGGTGAGCGCGATGGCCGCCAGGCCCAGGCAGAGCGATCCCAGGACGATGAGGAGGGTGAGCTTGCTCTGCAGGAAGGTGCGGGCGAGCCGCCCGGGCAGCCCGTAGCGCGGCTCAGTCGCCATGGGCGACCTCCACGGGCTCCCCGTCACGCAGGGCGCCCGGCGCGTCGATGACGGGCTCGCCGGGTTTGAGGCCGGCCCGCACCGGGACGCGGTCGCCCGAGGGCTCGCCGAGGGACACCCAGCGCAGGTGGGCCCGGCCGCCCTCGGCCACGAAGACCCCGGTGAGGTCGCCGCGCTCCACCACCGCGCTCCTCGGCAACCAGGGCTCGCGGCGCTCGACCACGGCCGCGGGGAGCTCCAGCCGGGCGAACGACCCCGAGCGCAGCCCCTCGCCGCCCTTCGTCACCCGCGCCCGCAGGAACCGTCGGTGGGAGAGGGGATCGCCGCCCGGCGCGAGGCCGGTGATGCGCACCTGGCCCAGCTGTCCGCTGGTTTCGAAGCGGAGCTCCTCGCCGATGCGCAGGCCCTGGGCCTCGCTCTCGGAGAGGCTCGCCTGCAACTCCAGGTCGCCGGCCTCCACGTCGAGGAGGGGCTGACCGGGGCCGACGAGGTCGCCGGCGTTGACCCGCCGCGCCTGGACCGTCCCCGCGAAGGGGGCCCGGATCTCGGTGTAGGCCAGGTTGGCGCGGGAGGCGGCCACCGCCGCCTCGGCCTGGGCGCGCTGGGCCTCGGCCTGCTCGAGCTCCACCGGGGTGGCCGCGCGCTCGGCGCGGAGCTGCCGGAAGCGCTCCTCCTGGGCGCGGGCGGTGGTGAGCGCGGTCTCCCCCGCCGCGAGCTGGGCCCGGAGGTCGTCGTCGACGAGGAGGACCAGCACCTCGCCCGGCTTCACGCGGGCGCCCTCGTAGAGCGAGACCGCGCGCACGGTGGCCGAGAGGCGGGTGGAGAGGGTGGCGCGGCGGGCGGCGGCGAGGCTCGCCGCCACCCAGGGGGCGGCGCCAGCCGGCTCGTCCTTCACCAGGTGGACGCGCACGGGCGCCGCGTCCTTCCTCTGCGCGCCGGGCCCTCCGTCCCCGGCCGCGGCGAGCGCGAGGAGCAGCGAGGGGAGGACGACGAGGTTCGCGATCACGAGCGCACTCCTTCGATGGGCTGGCCGAGGGCGAGCTCGAGCCCGGCGCGGGCGAGCCGCGCCTCGAGCTCGCTGGCGAGCAGGAGGTTGCGGGCGCCGGTCAGGCCCGCCTCGGCGTCGAGCAGGTCGGTGAGCGGCAAGAGGCCCTGCCGGTGGCGCGCCAGGCGGAGCGCCCGGGCGGCCTCCGAGGCTGCCACCGCCTCGTGCGCCGAGGCCACCCGGGCGTCGGCCGCCGCGACGGCCCGGCGCGCCTCGTCCACCTCCCGGCGAGCCTGCCGCTCCTTGTGGCGCCAGGCAGCGGCGGCCGCGTCGGAGCGGGCCTCGGCCGCCCGCGAGTTGCTCACCGCCGGCAGGGCCAGCTGCCAGCGCGCCACGAGGCCCAGCGAGAACCAGGTCGCGCCCTGGTCGAAGGCCGAGCGCAGGGTTTCGACCCCCGCCTGCGCGCTCACCTCGGGGAGGAGCGCCGAGCGCGCCACCTCGGTCGAGGCTCGCGCCGCCTCGGCGTCGAGGCGGGCCGCCTCCAGGTCGGGCCGCCCCTCCGGGCTCGGCTCGGCCGGGGGCGGGGAGGCCGGCGCGATCGCCGAGGTCAGCTCCGCGTCCGCCGCCTCGTCGCCGGCGAGCAAGGCCAGCGCCGAGCGCGCGGAGGCGAGCCGCTCCGCGGCCACGATCCGCCCGGCCTCGGCCTCGGCGCGGAAGGCTGCGGCCCGGGCCACGTCGGCGTCGAGGAGCAGGCCCTGCTCGTTGCGCGCCCGCACGAAGCGCTCGGTCTCCTGGGCCTGCCGCAGCTCGTCCTCGGCGTAGCGCACCCCGTCGGCGGCCACCACCGATTCGAAGTAGGCCCTCACCACGGCTATGGCGAGCTCGTCCTTGCGCCGCCGCTGCGCCTTCGCCTCCGCGCCGGCCCGCGCCAGGGCGGCCTCCCCGGCTGCCGAGAGGCGCCCCCCCGCGTAGAGGGGCACCGAGACCGCGGCGCCGATCCCCACCCCGCCCACCGGCGAGGGCGCGTTGAGCCGCGCCGGCGCGAAGTCGGAGGAGGTGATGCGCTGCTCGTCGAGCCTCATGCCGAAGTCGTTCATGGGCTCGTCGGTGGCCACCGCCCGGGCCGAGACCGCCAGGGCCGGGAGCCACCCGTCGCGCGCCGCCCGGGCGTCGGCCTCGGCCGCCCGGACCTGGTCCGCTCCGGCCGCGAGCCCGTCGTCGCGCTGCCAGGCCGAGAGCACCGCCTGCTCGAGGCTCAGCTCGGCGGCCGCGGCGCCCTTCGGGAGCCCGGTGCCGAGGAGGAGAGCCGCGGCGAGAGAACCCATCCTGCCCATGGCGTCGAACACGCGGGTGGGAGCCAGGCTGGCGGCTGGAGGTTCGCGCGGCCGAGGCTCGGGGGCGCGAGGGCCCCGCGGACCCGAGGACCCCGAGGGAAGGAGGGGCCCGAGGCGGCCCAGCGCCCGGGGCCCCTTCTCGGGCCCATTCCTCGCCTGGAACCGGCCACCCCCGCTGTGTCGGCCTTACATCCAGGGGGGACGCTCACCCCGGGGGCAGGCTCGCCGATGGACGGGGCCCTTCCCGCCGCGGGTGGCAGCCGCCGAAGGGTCTTCGGCCGGCCGTCCCGGGATCCTGGCGGGGGGCGGCCCTCCGTGGGCCTTCCTCGCCCGGCCCGCTCCGAGTTGGTATCGGAGTCCGTGCGCCCTCGCGCACCTCCTTCCGAGCCCGGAGGACTGCCATGGCCATCGAGTCCGTGAACCCCGCCACCGGCGAGCGCGTCGCCTCCTTCCCCGAGATGAGCCCGGCCGAGGTGGACCGCCTCCTCGAAGGCGCGGCCCGCGCCCAGCGCTCCTGGGCCCTCGCGACCTTCACGGAGCGGCGGGAGCCCATGCGCCGGGTGGCGGCCCTGCTGCGGGAGCGGGCGCCGGACCTGGCGAAGCTCATGGCGGTGGAGATGGGCAAGCCCCTCAAGGACGGGGTGGCCGAGGTGAACAAGTGCGCCCTCGGCTGCGACTACTACGCGGAGACCGCCGAGCGCCACCTCGCACCGCGCGAGGAGCCGAGCGACGCCACCCGGAGCTACGTCCGCTTCGATCCCCTGGGCGTCATCCTGGCGGTGATGCCCTGGAACTTCCCCTTCTGGCAGGTCTTCCGCTTCATCGCGCCCCACCTCATGGCCGGGAACGGGGGCGTCCTGAAGCACGCCTCTAACGTGCCGCAGTGCGCGCTCGCCATCGAGGAGGTGATGCGACAGGCCGGGTTCCCCGAGGGCCTGTTCCGCACGCTCCTCGTGGGCGCGGCGGCGGTGCCGGCCATCATCCGCGACCCGCGCATCGCTGCCGTGACCCTCACTGGCAGCGAGCCGGCCGGGCGCTCGGTGGCCGAGAACGCCGGGCGCGCCCTCAAGCCGACGGTGCTGGAGCTCGGCGGGTCCGACCCCTTCATCGTCCTCGCCGACGCCGACCTCGACGAGGCCGCCAAGACGGCGGCGGTGGCGCGGACCATCAACGCCGGACAGAGCTGCATCTGCGCCAAGCGCTTCATCGTCGAGGCGAGCGTCTACGAGGGCTTCCTGGCGAGGCTCAGCGCAGCGCTCCTGGCCGTCCGGGTGGGGGACCCGCTCGACCCCCGGACCGACATCGGCCCGCAGGCTCGCCGCGAGCTGCGCGACGAGCTGCACGGCCAGGTGACGCAGGCCATCGCCGAGGGGGCGCGGCCCCTCCTCGGCTGCACGGTGCCGGCCGGGCCGGGCGCCTTCTACCCGGTGAGCCTGCTCGCCGACGTGAAGCCCGACAACCTCGCCGCGCGCGAGGAGCTGTTCGGCCCGGTGGCGGTGGTGCTCCGAGTCGCCTCGGCGGAGGAGGCGGTGGTGGTCGCCAACGACTCGAGGTTCGGGCTGGGTGCCTCGCTGTGGACGAGGGACCCCTCCAAGGTGGCATCGCTCGTGCCGCGCCTCGCGGCGGGGGCGGTGTTCGTGAACGGCCTCGTGAAGAGCGACCCGCGCCTTCCCTTCGGCGGCGTGAAGTGCTCGGGCTACGGCCGGGAACTCGGCCAGGAGGGCATCCGGGCCTTCGTGAACGTGAAGTCCGTCTGGATGAAGTGACTCCCGGGCGGCGCTGGCCCTCGTCCTCCGCGCCGGCCGGCGCTCCTCGGACGCGGGCGCGGCGAGCGCTCAGTAGCAGGCCGAGGGGTCGAAGGCCCCGGCCTGCACGGAGGCGGCGTAGCACCGCTCGGCCGGGGTCGGGGTGGCGTACCCCGCCACGTCCGGGCCGATGGGCGGCCAGAGCGAGGTTCCGAACCAGGCCGGGGCGGCCGCGAGGTAGAGCGACGCCTGCAGTTCGTGCGTGGTGGGCACGGCCGTGTCGGGAGGGATCTCGGCGGGGTCGAAGCGCGTCGCGCGTCCGGCGTAGTCGTAGTTGCCCCAGCGCAGGAGCGTCGCCGGGACGATGGCGTCGTAGCTCGTGAGGTCGGTCGTGTCCTGCGTGAAGTAGCCGAGCACGTAGATCGGCCCGACGCCCCCCGAGCCGCCGCCGGGCAGCGCCTCGGTCACGCTCGAGTCGCAGGAGCTGTGGGCGCAGGCGTACGCCGTGTGCACCCCGTCGGTGCCGAGGACGTTGCCGACCACGCTGTGAAAGCGGTTCCAGGCCTGCATGACGATGGGGATGTTGTTGTTGGACCAGAGCGAGCCCTGGTAGGCGACGGCCGGCTTGAAGCCGCTGAGGCGGTTGCGGAAGGCCGTCAGGTGGCTGCTCGAGCCGTGGATGACGTCGAAGATCATGTCCGGGGCGCTGTTGCCCTCGAAGAGGTCCATGTAGGAGTGAGCGCAGTGGGCGGACAGCCCCGGGAAGAGCCACGCGCTCTCGGGCGCGGGGTTCACGACGTAGTTGTATCCGACCACCGTCCCGCTCGTCGAACAGCCGAAGAGCACCGAGGCGGTCAGGCTGTCGAAGATGTTGTTCTCGACGAGCGCTGCCGAGGAGTTGTCGAGCTCGACCCCGTAGTTGGTCGGCGCGGCCGCCTCGGCCAGGTAGAAGTAGCTGTCGCGCACCTCGAGGTGGGAGGTGTACAGGCCCCACACCCCGCCGCGGGCGAGGTGGTCGACCTCCAGGCGCCGGGCCCAGCAGTTGCGGCAGAAGGTGAAGGTGACCGCCCCGTCGGTGTACTGGGCGTCGATCTTGAGGTCCTCGATCCCGGCGTACTCGAGGTCGGGAGTGTCCCAGTAGAAGGCCTGGGGGGCGAGGCTCGCGAGGTGCGGGTAGTAGAGGGCCGGATCGACGGTGACCGCGTTCCCGTCGATGGCGGTGACGCGGACGAGCTGCTGCAGGCCGCGGGGGGCGGCGTGGGTCCCGTCGGTCTCGAAGGAGAGCCCGTCGCGGCTCGCCCCGTCGTTGCCGTCGATCCCGTTCGTCCCCTCGTTGCCGGTCTCGTTCACGATGGGGGTGTAGCCGGGCGCGGCGACCTGGGTGTCGTTGAGCTGGTCGAGCACGATGTCCTCTCCCACCACGAGGCCGCTCGCGTCGGCGAGGGTGATGGTGGAGGTGCCCTGCTGGTAGCCGGCCACCCAGTCGACCGCGTGGCGAGGGTACGGTTCGCCGCCCAGCCCACCCGAGCCAGGCACCGAGGAGAAGATGATGTTGGCGCCGCTCCCGCTCGCCTCGACGATGAGCGTGGAGAGGGTCCCCGCGCCCCGCAGCACCACCGGGTGATCGATGGTCAGGGCGTGCTCGAGGGTGTAGGTGCCGGGAGCGAGGGAGAGGACGCCGGACCGGCACCCGTCGACGGCGGCCTGCAGGGCCGGCTGGGCGTCGCCCGTCCCAGGGCTCACGGTCCCGCAGTCGCCCTGGGGCTCCGGGATTCCGCGCGTGCCGTCTGAGGAGAGCACGCCCGAGCGCGTCCAGTCGATGCTCCGGCTGACCGGCCCCGGGTCCACCGGTTCGGCTGAGGGCGCGCCGTGACACCCGGCGGCGAGGAGTGCGAGTAGGAGCTTTCGCGACATGAGCTTCTCTCGGCGTCAAGTTAGAGGAACACTTTTCGTGGAAAGTGTAGGGCCGCTGATCGAGGTCTCGCAACCGGTGCGGCCAGGACGCCCTGCGGTGGCGGCAGGGTGAAAGGTGGGCCAGGGGCACCGGTCCACGAGGTCCCGCTGGAGGGGAGGGATAGATGTCGCCCGTGGTGAACAAGGAGCTCCAGCACCGGGGCCGCGGGGCGCCCCGCCCGGGCGCTCCCGGGTGTGGCGCGTTCCCTCGGGAGGGGGCGAGGTGGGTGGCGAGCGCTCGATGGAGCCTTCCTCCGAGGCGACGGGAGGAGCGCCGCGCCGCGACCGGCACCGAGCGGCGCTGATGCGGAGCGTCCGGGCGCAGGCTCGTTTCGGGGGCGGCCAGGGGCACGCGGACCGTGG
>DATJVF010000003.1:0-10820 GCA_035501995.1 Anaeromyxobacteraceae bacterium | reverse complement strand
GGGACCGGACGCGGCGCGCCCGGCGAGGCTCGCGCGCCGGGGACCCTCCGTAAGTTTCTCTGGCACCCCTGCTAAGAAAACTTGCAGCCCCGGAATCGCTGG
Source organism: Anaeromyxobacteraceae bacterium (assembly GCA_035501995.1). Classification (GTDB taxonomy): domain Bacteria; phylum Myxococcota; class Myxococcia; order Myxococcales; family Anaeromyxobacteraceae; genus Anaeromyxobacter_A. Next base: position 10,718 of record DATJVF010000003.1, on the reverse strand, counting down.
GCCGCAGGGCTTCGCGTGCGATCGACAAGATCCTTGTCGGTCCCGGGACCCGCGCCCGCAGCGCGACTTTCAGTCGTTCGGGGCCCTTGCGGCCCCCTCCGCCGGTGGCACGCCCGCTGCTAACACCTCTTCGCGTGAGCGCAATCACCACCAGCACGTGCCCGAGGAACCACGAGGGAACCATGGAACACGCCATCGAAGCGCGGCGACTCACCCTCTCCGCGGCGGCCGCCCCGCCGCGCTGGGCCGTCCTCGTCGTGAAGTCCTGCGTCATCGGCGTCCTGCTCCTGCCGGTCGCCACCCTGTTCTGGCTCGTCGCCTACCAGTCCACCCCGGACCGCGACCTCGGCCCCATCGCCTTCATGGTCGCGCTCGGCCTGGGGGCGATCATGGTGGGCCTCATCGCCCTCCTCACCAGCGCTTACCCGCCGGTGCCACCGCCGTCGCGGCGCTGATGGCCGCGCGAGGACGCCCCATGCTCGTCTCACGCCGATCGTTCGTGAAGGGCGCCGTCGCCGCCGGGGCCGCGACACTGGCGCCGAGGGCCGAGGCCCACGAGGCGGTGGAGCCCCTGCCGGACGCGGTCGGGATGCTCTACGACTCCACCCGCTGCGTCGGCTGCCGCGCCTGCGTGGCCGCCTGCAAGGAGGCCAACCACCTCCCCGCCGATCCGTCCGAGTTCGGGCCGGACCACCCCGAGGGTCCCGCCGACCTCTCCGCCACCGCCAAGACCGTGGTCCAGACCCGGGCGGCCGGCGGCTCCCAGGCCCTCGTGAAGCGCCAGTGCATGCACTGCGTCGACCCGGCCTGCGTCTCGGCCTGCATGCTGGGGGCGCTGCACAAGGAGGGCCGAGGCAAGCGCGACACTGGCGGCGAGGTGCAGGGCACCGGGGTGGTCCTCTACGACCCGAGCCTCTGCGTCGGGTGCCGCTACTGCCAGATCGCCTGCGCCTACGTGGCGCCGCGCTTCGAGTGGCGCAAGGCCTTCCCGCGCATCGTGAAGTGCGAGCTGTGCCACGGGCGCCGGGACCCGTCGAAGGGCGACGCCTACGCGGTGGCCAATCCAGCCTGCTGCGAGGTCTGCCCGGCCGGCGCGGTGATCTTCGGCTACCGCAGCGCACTCCTCGCCGAGGCGCGCCGGCGCCAGGCCGAGGAACCGGCCCGCTACGCCCCCAAGATCTTCGGCGAGGTGGACGGGGGCGGCACCCAGGTCCTGTACCTCGCCGGCGCCGGGGTGAGCTTCAAGGAGCTCGGCTTCCCCGACCTGCCCCGCGAGTCCTACGCCCGCCTCTCCGAGCGCGTCTCCCACGCGCCGTACCTGGAGGGCCTCACCCCGGTGGCGCTGTACGCCGCGGCGGCCTTCGTCATCCGCCGCCAGCGGGCCGCCGGGTCGCACCGGGAAGAGAACCCCGAGGAGGAACGGTGATGCGCGCCCAGGCACACCCGCGGACGGTGGGCGGCCCGCTCTTCGACCGGACGGTGATCGCGCTCCTCGCCACCTTCGCGGTGGCGGCGGCGGTGATCGCCTACCGGTTCAAGGCCGGGATCGGCGCCGTCAGCAACATGAACGACGGCTTCAGCTGGGGCATCTGGGAACCGGTCAACGTGGTGGTCTTCACCGGCGTGGGCGCCGGCGCCTACGCGGTGGGCCTGCTGTGCTACCTCCTCAACCGGGGCGAGTACCACGCGCTGGTGCGGCCGGCCGTGCTGCTCGGGGCCATCGCCTATGCGCTCGGCGGCACGTCGGTGCTCATCGCGCTCGGCCGCTACTGGAACCTCTACTGGCTGGTGCTGCCCGGGATGTGGAACCTCTCCTCGGTCCTGCTCGAGGTCGCCCTCTGCGTCATGACCTACGTGGCTGTGCTCTGGATCGAGATCCTGCCGGCGGTCTTCGACCGCGCCGCCCAGAGCGCCTCCGCCAAGCGGGCCGCCTGGGGCCGGCGCTGGGGGGCGCGCTTCGGCCGGGCCATGCCCTACATCATCGCCTCGGCGATGGTGCTGCCGACCATGCACCAGAGCTCGCTCGGCGGGCTCCTGCTCCTCGCCGGGAGCAAGGTGCACCCGCTCTGGCACACGCCCCTCCTCCCCCTCCTGGCCCTCGTCTCCTGCCTCTCCATGGGGTTCGGGGCGGTGGTGGTCCTCACCAGCATCCTGCGCTTCACCTGGAGCGCCCGCCATGACCAGGAGCTGCTCGCCCGCATGTCGAAGGTGAACGGCGGCCTGCTGCTCGTCTTCGTCGCGCTGCGCATGGGCGACCTCGCCCTGCACGGCAAGCTCCGGCTCCTGCTCGTGCCGGACTACCACCTCGCCCTCTTCGCCGTCGAGATGATCCTCTTCCTGGTGCCGGCCGGGATGTTTTTCTCCCACCGGGTCGAGCGCAAGGAGCGCCTGCTCTTCCGGGCGGCCCTCGCCACCGTGCTCGCCGGCGCCCTCTGGAGGGTCGACGCCTTCATCACCTGCTTCGACCCCGGCGCGCGCTGGCACTACCGGCCAGCCTTCGGCGAGATCGCGGTCACCGTCGGCATGGCCGCCCTGGGCGCGGCGGTCTTCATCCTCATCTCCCGCCGCTTCCCGGTGGTCGCGCTGGAGGAGGCGCACCTCTCGGCGGCTGCGCCGCCGGCGCCGCGCCCGAACTTGCTGCGCAGCCCCTTCGGAGCCTCTCCGGGGGGTTCCGCGGTCCGGCACGGCCACTACGTCCGCCTCCGCCACCTCGCCTTCGCCGTGGTCCACCGCGACGGCGAGCGACTCCCCGACGGCGCCAGGGCCCGCTGGCTGCGGATCCCGGGGCTGGTCTTCTTCCTCGGCCTGCCTTTGGTGGGCGGGCTCTACGTCCTCCTCCTCCCGGTGGTGCTCCTCACGACCGCCCTCTCCGCGATCCTCACCGGGCTCCTCGGGGTCACCCGCAGGGCCTTCGTCTACCTCACCGCGGTCCTCACGCCGCCGTGGGCGCCCGGCCGGGCGCACCTGGCCGGCACGCCGGGGAGCGAGGAGGAGGCCGCCCTGGACGAGGCCCGTCGCGACGGGCACCTCGACGCGCTCGGAGAGGAGCTCGAGCGGGAGCGCCGGCGCCGGCTGGGAGGCCGCTAGCGATGGCCGGCGAGTCCGAGAGCCGGCTCTACGCGCTCCTCGACGAGGGGCTCCCCGCCCGGCTCGACCTCCTCGTCCGGGTGCGCTGGATCCTCCTCGCCGCCCTGGCACTCGCGGTCCTCCTCGGCGCCCTGGTCCTCCCCGGCGAGTTCCCGGCCTCGCAGCTCGCCGCGGTGGGGGCGGCGGTCGCCTACTACAACCTCCTCTTCACCCTCTTCCATCGCTGGCTCCGCTACCACCCCGTCGCGGACCCGAGCGCCGGCCGCATCGAGGCCGCCCTGCAGATCGGGCTCGACCTCGTCGCCCTCTCCTTCCTCGTCCACTTGACCGGCGGGATCGAGAGCCCGCTCCTCCTCCTCTACCCGGTGCACGCCGTCGGCATGGGCCTGCTCCTCCCGCGGAGGGATGGCCTCTGCCTCGCTGCGGCCGCCTGGCTCCTCGCGCTGGCGGTGGCGCTCCTCGAGGCCCGAGGGGCGCTGCCGCACCGAGCCCTGGGCGGCCTCATGGCGGCGGGGCGCGAGGCCGACCCCGGCCGCCTCGTCACCGCGGCCGGGGCCCTGGCGGCGGCGGTGTTCGGGGCGGTGGCCCTCACCTCGGCCTGCGCGCGGGAGGCCCGGGCGCGCGCGCGTGCGCTCCTGGACACCGAGCGGCGGCTCGACGAGCGCGCCGCCGCGCTCGAGGCGGCCGAAGGGATCCTGCGCGAGAAGGGCCCCGCGGCGCCCGCCGAGGGGCCGGGCGTGGCCGGCCCGGAGCTCCTGGCGCTCGCCCGCGAGCTCAACGACCCGGCCCAGTTCGTGCGCGGCAACGTGGCGGTCCTCGCCGAGGCCTTCAGCGACGCGCTCCCGCTGCTCGACGCCGCCCACGCCGGCCAGCCCTCCCTGCGCATCGCTCGGCTCGACTACCCCTTCTTCAAGAAGCAGCTGCCCGTCCTCCTCCACGACCTCGCCGAGGGGACGGTCCGCATCGCCTCGCTGGTGAAGGACCTCGAGGCGAGAGCCCACCGCGACGAGGGCCGGGCCGACGGCGTGGTCGACCTGAACGAGGCGGTCCACGCCTCGCTGCGCCTCGCCCGCGGCCCGCTCGGCCAGCTCGAGGTGGAAGAGGACCTCGACCCTCACCTGCCCCGCCTGCGCGGTAACCCCCGGGCGCTCGAGCAGGCGCTCGTGAACACCCTCTGCGGCGCGGCGAAGGCCCTGGGCCCCGAGGGCCGCGGGCACATCCTCGTCCGAACCCGCGCCGAGGAGGGCGCCCGGCGGGTGCGGCTCTCCATCGCCGGGGACCGCCCGGCGGCCGCCGCCGGGACCGCCCGAGCCCCGGGCGTCGCCCCGGAGAGCGCGAACGCCGCTCCCCTCGCCCCCGAGGTGACCTACGGGATCGTGCGCGATCACCAGGGCCGCATCGAGGTCGAGACGCGCCTCGGCGAGGGGACGACCTTCCACTACCTGTGGCCCGCCCTGCCCTCCGCCACGGCGGCGGCGTCCTGAGGCCGGGAGCGAACCCCGCGCCCTCGCCGCGCGGCGCCTCGTCCTCGGGGGCGCTTCACAGCCCCATGAGCACCCCGAGCGCCTCGTCGGCCGAGCGCGCCACGGCGACGTCGGCCCCGAAGGAGGCCGCCGTCGCCATCTGGCTCACCGTCTCGCCGGCGAGGTCGGTCCCGGACAGGCCGGTCAGGGTGCGGTCGAGCCGCGACTCGAACTCCGGATCGTTGGGCTGCACGGCTCCCTTCACTCCGCCGCTCGCGACCTCCTCGGCCGAGACGCGGTCCGGGACGAAGCCGGCGGTGCCGGCGTTGGCCACGTTGTTCGCTGAGGCGGTCAGGCGAAGCGACTGGAGCGCCAGACCCGACTGCGCGATCGCCAGCACCGAGCTCATGGAGCCCTCCTGCCGCAGGCGCGGCTCTTCGCTCATCGGCACGCGGCCGAGGTCCGATAAGGGGCCGGAGCGGGTGGGACGCGCGGCGCGGCCGGCCCACCTCGCCCCCCGAGGTGCGCCGCCTTCCTGGCTCCGGTCACCGGCCTAGGCGCGAGAGCCGCCCGATGGCGTCGCGGGTCTCCTGTACGAGCGAGCGGACGAGGTCGCCGGCCGGACCGGCCCTGGCGAGCGCCACCGCCTGGCCGGCCCACAAGGACAGGAGGTCGGCGTTCCCGGCCTGCGCGGCCGCCTGCCGCATCTCGGCGGTGAGCGCCTGCTGCTCGGGGTAGGGGAGGATGGGGGCGGCCGAGGCCGCCCGGCTGAAGCGGTTCTCGAGCGCGCGCGCCAGCCGCCCCGAGAAGGCGCGCGTCAGGACGGTCGGGTCGTCGTCGGCCCGCGCGCCGAGCACCGCCGCCTTGTAGGCCGGGCTGGCGCCGCTCTCGGCCGTGGCGAGGAAGGCGGTGCCGAGCTGGACGCCCTGCGCGCCGAGGGCCAGGGCGGCGGCCACGCCGCGCCCGTCCATGATGGCCCCGGCCGCGATGAGCGGGATCGCCACGGCGTCGGCCACGCGGGGCAAGAGCGCCATCATCCCCACGAGCGCGCGCTCCACCGGGGCCTCGAACGACCCGCGGTGGCCGGCCGCCTCGCTCGACTGCACCACCACCGCCTGCAGGCCGGCGGCGGCGAGCGCTCGCGCTTCCCCCGGGGTGGTCGCCGTACCGAAGACCACCGCCCCGCGCCGCTTCAGCGCCCCGACGTCCTCCGGCGAGAGCGATCCGGAGGTGACCGAGAAGACCGGGACCGCCTCGTCGAGGACCACCTCGAGCTGCGCCCGGAACGGGGGCGGCACCCGGAGCTCGGGCTCTCCAGCGAGGCCCACCTCGGCCCGGAAGGGCGCGACGAAGGCCCGCGCGCGAGCCGTCTCCTCCGCGGAGGGTGCGGAAGGCGGCGCCGCGCCGTGGGCGAACAGGTTCACGAGGAACGGCCGAGCGGTGAGCGCCCGCAGACTCCGGATCTCGGCGCGCAGGGCCTGCGGCGAAAGGTAACCCCCGCCGAGGGAGCCGAGCGCTCCCGCCTCCGAGACGGCGGCCGCGAGCTCGGGGGTGCCCGGGCCCCCGGCGAGCGGGGCGAGGACGATGGGGTGCTCGATCTTGCACAGCTCGGTGATCGCGCTCGGCCACATAGCTCTCGGAGGCTCGCCGGGCGATCCGGCCCGTCCCGCCTGCGGGCTCCCGGAGCCAGGACTAACGGCCGGGGCGAGGGACCGCCCTTCCGAAAGCGAGCCTCAACCCTGGGGGGGAGACTCGCCGGGGGGAGGACCGGGACGGAGGACGGCGTTAGCGTGCGCGAGGGCGCCGCCCGGCCGCCGTTCGGCCTGCCGGAAGTCACGCCTGGAGGAGCCATGGAGCTCGCGTCGGTCGCGATCGAGAAGCCCGAGGACGTGAACCTCATCCTGGGGCAGTCCCACTTCATCAAGACGGTCGAGGATCTGCACGAGGCGCTGGCCGGCGTGGGCGGCACCCTCCGCTTCGGCATCGCCTTCTGCGAGTCCTCGGGACCCCGCCTGGTCCGGAAATCGGGCAACGACGCCGAGCTCGTCGAGCTCGCCGCGCGCAACGCGCTGCGCGTTGGGGCCGGGCACAGCTTCCTCGTCCTGATGCGGCAGGGCTTTCCGGTGAACGTGCTGAACCAGGTGAAGGCGGTCCCGGAGGTGTGCACCGTCTACTGCGCCACCGCCAACCCGGTCGAGGTCATCGTGGCGGCCACGGCGGGAGGCCGGGCCGTCCTGGGGGTGGTGGACGGCGGGGCGCCGCTGGGCGTCGAGGGGGAGGCCGAGGCCGAGGATCGCCACGCCCTCCTGCGGAAGATCGGCTACAAGCTCTAGCGGTGAAGACCGCGGCCCCCTGGACTTCCCCGGGCGGCGAGCTCCGCCTCCCTGGCAAATCCGCCATCGCCGGCTAAACTCCTGTCGCGGACCATGCCGGGCGCCCACCACCGCCCGGTCGCGGCCCGCGGCGGCCGGAGGGGCCTCTTCGCGGAGGGTGCGCTCGGCGGCCCACGAAAGAGGCGGCCTCGCGCCGGCGGGGGCGCCGACCCATCTCGCGGTGAGCGACCTTGCGTCGCCGGTACGGAGTCGCGATGACCCTCCCTCCCGAGCCCAAGACCTCCACGGTCCCCGGCCTCGCCGAGCTCCGCGCCCGGATCGACGCCGTCGACGAGCGCCTGCTCACCCTGCTGAACGAGCGCGCCCGCATCGCCTCCGAGGTGGGCGAGCTCAAGCGCTCCGCGCAGCCCGAGGCCGCTTTCCACGCCCCGGCCCGGGAGCGCGAGATCCTCGCCCGGCTCGAGGGCCTGAACCCGGGCCCCTTCCCGAAGGAGGCCATCCGCCCGGTGTTCCAGGAGATCATGAGCGCTTGCCTGAGCCTGGAGCGGCCGCTGCGGGTGGCCTTCCTCGGCCCCGAGGGGACCTTCTCCCACCAGGCGGCGAAGTTCCAGTTCGGCCTCTCCGCCCAGGTGCTCCCGGAGCGATCGATCCCGGCCGTGTTCCGCGCCGTCGAGCGGGCGCTCGCCGACTACGGGGTGGTCCCGGTCGAGAACGCCACCGAGGGGATGGTGGACTCCACCCTGGACGCCTTCCTGGAAAGCCCGCTTCGCATCGTGGCCGAGATCCTCCTCCCGGCCGACGAGGCCCTCCTCATCCGGCACGACCTCGCGCCCGCCCAGGTGAGGCGTGTCTACGCGCTGCCCGAGGCCCTCGGGCGGTGTCAGCGCTGGCTCTCGCAGCACCTGCCGCAGGCGACGCCCATCGTCACCTCCAGCACCCTCGAGGCCGCTCGCCTGGCGCGGGAGGACGGCGAGGGGGCGGCGGTGGCCTCCGAGCTCACGGCCCGGCTCTTCGACCTCAAGGCCGCGGCCGAGAGCATCCAGGACTTGGCGAGCGACGCCACCCGCTTCTGGGTGATCGGCCGCACCCCCTCCGCCTCGACCGGGCGCGACCGGACGAGCCTGGTCGTCACCGTCAAGGACAGCCCGGGGGTGCTCTTGCGCCTGCTCGAACCGCTGGCCCGGCGCGGCATCAACCTGACCCGGGTCGAGAGCCGCCCGACCCGGCGGCGCGCCTGGGAGTACGCCTTCTTCCTCGACCTCGACGGCCACGCCACCGATCGGGAGGTGGCGGCCGCGCTCGAGGAGATGGCGAAGGCCTCGTCGGGGGTGAAGCTCCTCGGGAGCTACCCTCGGGCCGAGGCGGTGAAGCGCTGACCTCTCGAGGATGAGGTCGAGCGGCGCGCCCGTTCAGTCGGCGTGGCAGTGCGGGCAGCGCAGGGTCCCGTCCTCGCCCTGCTCGAACTCGGCGAACTGCCGCTCGCAGGAGTAGCAGCGGCGCATCTCGACCGGGGCCCGGAGGGCTGCGATCCGGGCGTTCACGATGCCCTCCAAGAGGACGTACACGCTGAGCCGCTGGTCGGCGTCCAGGTCCTTCATGAGGTGGCCGACCTTGTCCATCACGATCTGAGCCGTGACGAGGTAGGGATTGGCCGCCGCCTCGCTCATCATGCGCTTCCCCCTCCGCGGCGGGCCCCAGAGGTCCTCGCCATGTACGAGACGACCCTTGCGCTCGGGGCGCCTCCGGCCGCGAGCCGGGAGCGTCCGCGAGCCGTGCGCCGGCACCCCGGCTCGGGGCGAGCACCACCGCCTGGGAGAGCCTGGAAGCGCGTTCGGCCCACGTTCCCTCGCCTCCATCGCGCGGCGGACGGGGAGGCTTCCTCGATCTCGCCCGCGAGCGCCCGGGCCCGACCGCCTGCAGTGTGCCACACTAGCAAGTGCGCGAGGCCAGGAGCCATCAGGGGATCTCGGTACACGGGGTCCGTCCTGGCGCGAAAGGGCCGCTCAGGGCTCGAGAGCCGCGTGCGGCGTCTCGTCCCTCGCCCCGCGACCGGGGTGGGTGCGCAGGAAGCGTCCCAGGTCCTGGTCGAGGTCGAGGACGTGCTCGCGCAGCCAGCTCGAGAGGAAGAGGGCGAGCTTCGCCCCCGGCCACGGGCTCGCCCTGCTGGCCCGGCGCTGCTCGGCCACCTCGCGCACGGTCTGGGCGAAGCGCGCGTGGGCCCGCGCGTGCTCGTCGGCGAGCGGATAGCCGCTCGCCATCATGAGGCGCCTCTCCTCCTCGAGATGAAGGGCGGCGTGCGCCTCGAGGAACTCCAGCGTCCCGTCGAACTCGGCGTCGTCCCAGCCCCGGGCCCCGTCGAGCAGCCGGCCGAAGCGCTCGAAGAGCTCGCGGTTGTGGCCGTCGATGAGCTCGACCCCGATCTCGAACTCGCGCTTCCATTCCATGCGCGCTTCCTCGCGCCGGCCTCCCCGGAGGCGCGAGGGAAGCGGCGATCGCAAGGTAAGGCCGGGACCTCGAGGTGGCAGCCCCGAGCGCGTGTGACGGCCGCGGCGCTGTCCCGCCGGCCCGGGTCGGGCCGACCCCTGGGTGAGGGCGGCGGTGCCACGGTTCCCCTTCCGTCGGGCGCTTAGCCGTGCGCGTCGCGTGCAGAGGTCCTCGGTCAGGACCGGGCAGGCGAACCGCGCGAGGGAACGAGGGGTGCGGACCGACGAAGTCACCCAGGCCATCACAGGCGTGCTCTCGCCGCACCTCGGCGAGAGCATGGCCTACGCCGCCGTGTGCGCCCAGGTCCAGAAGCTCAAGGTCGGCAGGACCATTCGACCGCAGGAGGTCGACGCCTTGCTCGCGCGGCTCGCGGCAGGGCTCAACGTCTTCGTCGGGCCGACGACGTCGGCGGGTGCCGTGGAGGGCGCGCGCAAGGCGGTGTCTGCTCTGGAGCACCAGCCATGAAAGGCTTCCCGGGAGGCGCCCGCGGTGCGCTGGCCGTCACGGCGTTCTTCGTCCTCTGTTGCCTCGTCCGGGCGCTCGCTCCGCAGGGCGCCCCCTACCTGCGGCTCCTCTCGGCCCACGCCATCGTGGCGGGCGGGTCGGTGCTCAAGCTCTCGCTCCTGGCGGCCTCGGCGCTCTGGTCCTTCCTGGCCCGCGACCGGCTCGAGCCCGGCCACCCGGCCCGCCGCTGCTGGGGCTTGCTCTCCCTGAGCTTCGCGGGCCTGTTCTCGGGGCAGCTCTCGCTCGCCCCGAGCCAGCTCGCCTATGGCACCGAGGCCTTCCCCTCGCCGGCCGACGTCTTCTACCTCGCCGGGACGGTGCTGCTCGTGGTGGCCATCGCCAGGTTCCTCCGGGTCCACCGCCAGGCGGAGCTCGTGCCGGACCCGCACTTCCACCGCGCCCTGGTGAGCTTCGCGGTGGTGGCGCTCGTGGTGGCGGTCCCGGTGCTCTGGCCCATCGCCCTCGCACCCGCCCCGCCTCTCGAGCGGGCCATCAACGTCGCCTACCCGGCCCTGGACCTCGTGGCGCTCGTGCCCCTCGCGATGCTGCTCAGGCTCACCCGCCGCATGGGCGGCACGGTCGGCCGGGTGTGGAGCTTCCTGCTGGCCGGCTGCGTGGCCTTCGCCACCGCCGACGTCCTCTTCGCCTCCTTCTCGGACCCGGCCCTCCACCCGGTCGACCCCGTCCTCCACGCGAGCTACGTGCTCTCCTACGGGCTGTGGGCGACCGGGACGAGGCTCCAGCTCGACCTCATCGGCGCGCGCCGGGCCGCCTCGAGCGCGGCCGAGGCCTAGAGCGGGGAGCGAGGCAGGCTCGAGCGGGCCCGGGCTCGCCTGCTGGCGGGTCC
>DATJVF010000002.1:0-3410 GCA_035501995.1 Anaeromyxobacteraceae bacterium | reverse complement strand
GATCTCGGCGCAGCCGTCGAGGGCGAGGTAGGTGAGCGCCACCGGGAGCACCACCTCGGTCGCGGCGCGCAGCAGGTTGTCGGTGACGAGCGAGACCGAGGGCGGGGCGTCGAAGAGGACGAGGTCCCAGCGGTCCTTCGGCAAGGCCTCCACCGCGGCGAGCAGCTTCTCCTCCCGGTCCGGGAGGGCGGCCGCCTCCACCGGGAAGGCGGCGAGCTCCTTGTTGGCCGGCAAGAGGTCGAGCCGCGGCACCGCGGTGGCGCGCAGGACCGCCTCCAGCGGGGCCCGGCCGAGGAGCAGGTCCTTCACGGTGGGCGCCACCGTGCGCACGTCGACGCCGAGCGACTTGCCGGCGTGGCCCTGGGTGTCGAGGTCGGCGAGGAGGACGCGCTGGCCGCGCCGCCGCGCGAGCCATGCCCCCAGGTTGACGCACAGGGTGGTCTTGCAGGTGCCGCCCTTCTCGTTCATGAACGCGATGCGCCGCATGGGGCCGCCTGCTCGGGATCTCTCGCTCTAGGCCGGCGGCCGCCCCGGACCCGGCTTCTCGCCGGGCTCGGCGCGGGAAGCGAGGCGGTCGGCGAGGCCGTCCAGCATGACCTCCAGCTCGCCGAGCTTGTGCCGGAGCTCCTCCACCTCCTCGGTGGTGGGCAGCCTCACCGCCTGCAGGGCGGTCTTCACCCCGCGGTCGAAGCTCGACTTGGCGGAGAGCGCCGAGGAGAGCACCGACTGCACGCCCTGCATGACCCGCTCGCTCGAGGCGAGCTGGGTGACGAGCTTGCCCATCCGCTCCTCGCCGGCCGAAAGGGCGCGCCGCAGGAGCGGGTTCTTGAAGAGATCCTCGATCATCATGAGTGGACTTCTCACCCCGTGCTCGCTAGCTTGTCAAGCGCCGTGCCAGGGCCCGCGCTTCTCGACCGACGCCTGGTCGTCGTCACGGGGAAGGGCGGGGTCGGGAGGTCGACGATCGCCGCCGCGCTGGCGCTCGTCGCGGTGCGCCAGGGCAAGCGCGTGCTGGTCTGCGAGGTGAACGCGCAGGAGCGGGTGGCCCCGCTCCTCGGCGGCCCTCCGGCCGGCCCGAGTGCCCGCGAGGTGCTGGCCGGCCTCTCCACCCTGAACGTCACCCCGCGGGCGGCCCTGCGCGAGTACGGGCTCATGGTGCTGCGCTACCGGGCCATCTACGACGCGGTCTTCGAGAACCGGCTGGTGCGCTTCTTCCTCCGCGCCGTCCCCTCGCTCTCCGAGCTCGTCATGCTGGGCAAGATCCTGCACGAGGTGCGGTTCGAGGAGGGCGGGCGACCCCGCTGGGACCTGGTGGTGCTCGACGCGCCGGCGACCGGGCACGCGGTGCAGCTCCTGCGCGTCCCGCGGGTGCTCCTCGACACCGTCCCGCCCGGCCCGCTCCGCCGTGACGCGCAGTGGATGCAGGCCCTGCTCGTCGACCCGGCCGTCACCGCGGTCGCCGTCGTCACCCTCCCGGAGGAGATGCCGGTCAATGAGGCCATCGACCTCGACCAGGCGGTGCGCGAGGTGCTCGGCATGCCCCGCGGCGCCCTCGTCGTGAACGCGCTCCCGCGGGAGCGGTTCTCCGCCGAGGAGCTCGGCCGCCTCGAGGCGGTCCGCGAGGCGCCCCCTCCGCTCGGCCCGGCCGCAAGGGCGGCCTGGCTGCAGGGGGTGCGGGCGGAGCTCGCCATGGGGTACCTCGCCCGCGCCCGGGCGGCCATCGACCTGCCGACCGTCGAGATCCCGCTCATCGCGCGCGAGGCCTGGGACCTCAAGGCCGTCGAGGAGGTCGCCCTCTGGCTCGAGGAGGCCCTGGCGCGCCACCCGGCCGCCGCCCGGGCGGCCTCGAGCGGAGGGCCCGCCTGATGGGCGCCATCCGGGACGCCCTGGCCGGCCGCCGCATCGCGGTCCTGGTCGGCTCGGGGGGGGTCGGGAAGACCTCCCTCGCCGCCGCCCTGGCCCTCGGGCGGGCGCTCGAGGGCGGGAAGGTCCTCGTCTGCACCATCGACCCGGCGCGGCGCCTCGCCAACGCCCTCGGACTCGCCTCGCTCGGCAACCGCGAGTCGCGCGTCCCCGAGGAGAAGCTGGCCCTGGCCGGGCTCGCGCCGGGCGGCCAGCTCTTCGCCATGATGCTCGACGTGAAGCGCACCTGGGACGACCTCGTGGCGCGCCACGCCCCCGACCAGGCCGGCCGCGATCGCATCTACCGGAACCGGGTCTACCAGCAGCTCTCGAGCGCCCTGGCCGGGTCGCAGGAGTACATGGCCATGGAGAAGCTCTACGAGCTCGCCACCGAGCGCGACTACGACCTCATCGTGCTCGACACCCCGCCCACCGCGCACGCCCTGGACTTCCTGGAGGCGCCCGGGCGCCTCCTCGACTTCCTCGGCAACGAGACCGCCCAGGCCCTCCTGGCGCCGGCCCTCTCGGCCGGCAAGCTCGGCCTGCGGCTCTTCCACCTCGGCAGCAGCTACGTGGCGAAGACCCTGGCCCGCTTCACCGGGACCGAGGTGTTGACCGAGCTCGCCGAGCTCATGGCCAGCTTCCAGAGCATGTACGACGGCTTCAAGAACCGGGCGGCCGCGGTGCGCGCCCTGCTGGCCCAGCCCGAGGTGGGCTTCGTGGTGGTCTCGAGCGCCACCCCCGCCTCGGTGGACGAGGGCCTCTACTTCTTCGAGCGGCTGCGGGCCGACGCCATGCCCATCGCCGGGGTGGTGGTGAACCGGGTGACCCCCGCCCTGTGGCCGGGCGGCGGCCCGACCCCTCCGGCGAGCGCCCTCGCCGAGGCGGTCGCCGCGCACTTCCCGGGAGCCCGCCCGGGCCCCGACGGCCTCGCCGCCCGCCTGGCCCGCACCCTCGAGGAGCACGAGACCCTGGCGCGCGCCGACGCCGCCGAGCTGTCCCGCATGGAGAGGAAGACCCGGGCCCGCCTGGTCGCCGTGCCGCGCCTCGAGCGCGACGTCCACGACCTCGCCTCCCTGTCGAGGCTCGCCGCCCGCCTGTAGCCGGGCGCGGGCCCGCGACCCCCTCGCCTAGAACCGGCCCGCGAGCGCGAGCCCGCCCGGCCAGGGGACGAGGCGGAGCGCTTTCGGGTCCCTCCCGTCGCGGTGAAGCCAGGGCACGAGAACGCCGACGGCGGTGCCCGCCGCGGCGCCCGAGAGGACGTCGCTCAGCCAGTGCTTGTCGGCGGCGATGCGGAGGTACCCGGTGAGCGCGGCGCCGGTGAAGCCCGCCGCGTACACGAAGGGCCAGCCGGCGTAGCCGCGCAGCCTCGCCACCGTGCCGCCGGCGGCCGCCGCCGCGAAGGCCGCCGAGGCGTGGAGGCTCGCGAAGGAGAGCTCCTCGTCGCGGCCGCTCGCTCGGCCGTAGTAGGCGTCGGGACGCTCCCGGGCGGTCGCGTACTTGGCCGC
>DATJVF010000001.1:0-7618 GCA_035501995.1 Anaeromyxobacteraceae bacterium | reverse complement strand
GCGGCCAGGCGGGCGCGGGCCGCCTCCACGGCGCCGATGCGCCGGGCGAGCTGCCCTCGCCGCTCGGCGTCGGTGAAGTGGCCGGGCGGCTCCAGGGCGCCGACCCGCTCGGCGAGGAGCTCGAGCCCGGCGAGGTCGCCGCGGGCGTAGGAAGCGTTGGCGCGCGCCATGAGGTCGGAGCGGCGGGCGCGTTCAGCCTCGTCGCCGCGGGCGAGGTCCGGGTGCAGGCGCCTCGCCAGGCGGCGGTAGAGGGCCTTGAGCTCGAGCCCGGCCGGGCGCCCGGCAGCCTCGGCCGGAGGGGGTTCAGGCACGGGGCTCGGCGCCTCCGCCCGCACCCTGCGCGCCTCGCCCGCCGGAGGGGCGCGGCGCGCGGCGCGCGCGGGCGGCCTCGGCCCGCGGCGCAGGGCCTCCTCGAGGCGGGAGAGCAGGTCGGCCAGGCGGCGCAGGCGGCGGAGGAAACCTTCGGCCCGGTCGAGCTCCTCGAAGGCCGCCCCGGTGGCCTCGCGGTAGCGCGCCTCGACGGCGAGGAGGGCGCGGGCGAGGGCCTTCACCTCGTCGTCGAGGGCGGTCACCTCCCGCACCAGCTGGGCGAGCCTGAGCTCGGCCGTGAGGAGCGCCGGCGAGGGCGGCTCGCGGGTGCGCAGCACGATGGCGCGCGAGCGCGGGGTCATGCCTCCTGCGAGCGGTGCACCGTCCAGAGCTTGTAGAGGCCGTAGGCCCACAGCCCGAAGCAGAAGTACTGGGCCGGGGTGAGCCCGAAGTAGCGGGCGTCGGGGTAGGGCACGTCGGAGGCGCGCAGGAAGTCGAGGAAGAAGCGGCTCGTCCCGTAGAGGAGGGCGAGGGTGGCCATCAGGCGCCCGCGCAGGAGCCCCCCGCGCCGCAGCGCGAAGAGGACGGCGGTGAAGGTGAAGAGGGCGAGGGCGTCGTAGAACCCGAGGTCGTGGCGCACCCCCGAGAAGCCCAGGGTGGAGAAGGCGCTCTGCGGGAAGTCGACCGCCAGCGGGAAGGTCGTTTTCACCCCGGGGTGATCGTGGATGGCGAAGCAGCCGAGCCGGGCGATGCCCCAGCCCGGGGCGATGCCGAGGGCCAGGGCGTCGGCGTAGTCGTCGAAGCGGACGCGGCGCCGCCGGAAGAACACGATGGCGGCGATGACGCCGCCGAGCAGGCCGCCGAACGAGGAGAGCCCCTCCCAGAAGGAGAGGACGCGCCGCAGGTCCTGCAGCTCCTCGGGATGGTAGAGGAAGAGGTGGACGAGGTGGCCGAAGAGGACGCCACTCGCGACGCCCCAGACGGCGAAGTCCACCAGGGGCTGGGGGTCGAGGCCTTGCCGCGACGCCTGGCGGGCGGCGACGCGGGCGGCCGTGTACACGCCGAGGGCGGCGAGGAGGCCGAACGCCTGCAGGGTGAACGGGCCGAGGTGAAGGCTCGGGAGCTCGTAGTAGGGGATCACGCGGCCGAAGAGTATGAGGTCAGGCGGCCCCGAGGTAAAGCAGATCGCCCGCCGCGCCAGCTAGCTCGCCGCCTCGCCCTCGGGCCAGGCGTGGAAGGTGAAACGGAAGCTCTCCCTGGAGAGGCCGACCGCGCGGTCGAAGGCGGCGCCGCGGAGCGCGGAGAGGAGGAAGCGGGCCCCGTCGAGCCGCGCCCGCGTGAAGTCGGCGCCGGAGAAGGAGGACCCGAGGAAGCGCGCCCCGAGCGCGCGGGCGCCGGCGAGGCTCGCGTCGGCGAAGGAGCAGAGGACGGCCATGGCCCTGGAGGCGTCCGCGCGGTCGAGGCCGGCCCGCGCGAAGGACGAGAGGAGGAGGACGCTCCGCGGGAGCGCGGCCCGCGCGAGCTCGGCGCCGGCGAGCGAGCAGAGCGCGAGGCGCACCGCCTCGAGGTGCGCCCCGTCGAGCGCGGCGCCGCGCAGGTCGCAGCGCGCCAGCCAGGCGCCGGCGAGCCGCGCGCCGGCGAGGCGCGCCTCGCGCAGATCGCAGCAGGCGACGAGGGCCCCTTCGAGCTTGGCGCCCTCGAGGCGTGCGCCGCGCAGGTCGCAACCGACGAGCCGGGCCAAGCTCAGGTCGGCCCGGGAGAGGTCGGCCCCGCGCAGACGGCGCCCGCGCAGGAACAGGCCGGAGAGATCGGCCCCGGCGAGGTCCGCGCCGGGCAGGTTGCGCTCGCCCTCGAGGAGCGAGAGCCGGGCCGCCTCGCCGGGGCGGACGATCTGCACCGGGACCTGGCGTGCGCGGCGGCGCACCGGGCTTCGCGGGGCTCGCGGCGGACGGCTCATGGCGCACCCTGGGGCCGGATTCTACGCGCCGGC
Organism: Anaeromyxobacteraceae bacterium; assembly: GCA_035501995.1. Lineage (GTDB taxonomy): Bacteria > Myxococcota > Myxococcia > Myxococcales > Anaeromyxobacteraceae > Anaeromyxobacter_A. The sequence goes on along the minus strand of DATJVF010000001.1, from coordinate 5,319 downwards.
CCGGTCTCGGGGGGCCGGAACGGCGGGCCGCCCCCGCACCCCCTTGGGCCCTTGGGCTTTGGCCCCCTCCCGGGCGCAAGGGGTATGCTCGCCTCATGGCCTCGCCCGACCCGGTCGCCTTCCTCAGGGCGACCCGACCGTTCGACGAACTCCCCGAGGCGCTCTTCGCCACCGCCGCCCGGGCGCTCGAGATCGGCTTCTACCCGGCCGGGAGCCGGCTCGTCGAGCGCGACGGGACGCCGCTCTCCCACCTCTACGTCATCCGCAAGGGGGCGGTGCGGCTCGGGCGCGAGGGCCAGCTCCTGCAGGTGCTCGAGGAGGGCGAGGTATTCGGCTACACCTCGCTCCTCACCAAGAAGGCCAACCTCGACGTGGTGGTGGAGGAGGACCTCCTCGCCTACCGCATCCCGGGGGCGCAGTTCGCGGAGCTGCTCGCCGACGCGCGCTTCGCGAGCCACTTCGCGACCGGGCTCGCCGACCGCCTGAAGCACAGCCTGGAGCGCTCGCAGGTGGCGACCTTCCAGGCCGACCTCGCCCTGCCGGTGGAGTCGCTCCTGCACCGGCCGCCGGTGCGCATCCCCCGGGACTCCACCGTGAGGGACGCGGCGCGGGTCATGCGCGAGCACCGCATCTCCTCGGTGCTGGTGGACACCGATCCGCCGAGCATCCTCACCGACCGCGACTTCCGCAACCGGGTGCTGGCCGAGGGGCTCGGGCCGGAGACCCCGGTGGTTCAGGTGTCGAGCGCGCCGCTCAAGACCGTGCCCTGCGGGACCGCGCTGTACGAGGCGTGGCAGAAGCTCCTCGACGAGCGCGTGCACCACCTGCCGGTCACGCGCGGCGAGGAGATCGTGGGCGTCATCTCCTCGAGCTCCCTCCTGCGCACCACCGCCCAGGGGCCGGCGGGCGTCCTGCGCAGCGTGGAGCGGCTCTCCTCGCGCGAGGCCCTGCCCGGCTACGCGCGGCGGGTGACCGAGATGGCCTCCTCGCTCCTCGCCGCCGGCCTGGAGGCGACAGTGATCGGCGGCTTCGTGGCCCGCCTCAACGACGCGATCCTGCGCCGCATCCTGCGCTGGGCCGAGGCCGAGCTCGGCCCGCCCCCCGCGCCCTACGCCTTCATCGTCTTCGGCTCGGACGGGCGGATGGAGCAGACCCTGCTCACCGACCAGGACAACGCGCTCGTGCACGGTGGGGACGCCTCGGCGCGCCCGTACTTCGAGGCCCTGACCGAGCGCGCCAACCTGGACCTCGAGGCGGCCGGCTTCCCGCGTTGCCCGGGCGGCTACATGGCGCGCACCTGGCACGGGCCGCTCCCCGAATGGGAGGCGCGCTTCGCCGGCTGGATCGACGACCCGAAGCCGCGCGCGCTGCTGTACGCCGCCATCTTCTTCGACTTCCGCAAGGTGCACGGGGCCCTCGACCTCGCTGCCCTCGAGGCGGTCCTGGCGCGCGCCCAGAAGGCCCAGACCTTCCTGTCGGCCATGGCCAAGGCGGCCATGGAGTTCAGGCCCCCGGCCACCCTCTTCCTGCGGGTGCGGGGCGAGGAGGTGGACCTGAAGCTGCAGGCCATCTCGCCCATCGTCTTCCTCGCCCGCCCCTACGCGCTCGAGGTGGGCTCGCCGGCGCGCAACACCCTCGAGCGCCTGGAGGCGGCGGTGCAGGCCGGGCTCCTGAGCCCGGACGTGCGCTCCACCCTGCGCGAGGCCTACCGGTTCCTGCTCGGCCTCCGACTGCGCGAGCAGACCCACATGCTCTCCGCCGGCAAGCCGGTCACCAACCGGATCGCCCTCTCGGCCCTCTCCTCCATCGAGCGCAGCCGCCTCAAGGACTCGCTCCGGGCCATCCGCAGCTGGCAGGAGACGGCCGCCTACCACTACCGCACCGACCTGTTCTAAGGGCGGGTGGACCTCCATCCGCGGTATCCTCGGCTGGCTTGCTCTTCGCCTCGCCACCCTGGGAAGAGGTCACCTATTGGTCGGTCGACCTGGAGACGGGCGGGCTCGACCCGCGCAGCGCCGGGCTCCTCGCGGTCGGGATGGTGCCGGTGCGCGGCGGCACCATCCGCCTCGGCGAGGCCTACCAGTCCCTGGTGCGCCCGCGGCCGGAGGACGACATCTCCCACGACTCGGTGCGGGCGCACCAGCTCGTCCCGGGGGACGTGCGGGAGGCGCCGGCGCTCGAGGCGGTGCTCCTCGAGGTGGACCGCCGGCTCCGCGAGGGCGTGCTCCTCGTCCACCAGGCCGCCATCGACGTGCCCTTCCTGAGGCGGGCCCACGAGGCCGCGGGGTTACGCTGGCCCAGGCCTCGGGTGGTCGACACGGTGGACCTGCTCGTGCGCGCCGCCGACCGGGCCCGCTTCATCGACCCCTCGCTGCCCGCGGTGGAGCCGCTCCTCAACCTCGCCGCGGCGCGCCGGCACTACGGTCTCCCCGACTACGCTGCTCACGACGCGCTCACCGACGCGGTGGCCGCCGCCGAGCTGTTCCTCGTGCTGCGGCGCGCCATCGGCGCCCGCAGCCTGCGCGACCTGTCCTGATCGAAGCCGCGCGAGGAGGCCGCGCCCGGGCGCTCCTGCGGGGTGACCTCGCAGGGGGCGGCCGCCGCCGGGAGCGCCGGCCACGGCCGCGGCGGGGCCAGGGCGCGAACGCCGACCGGCAGCGCGGCGTGAAGGAGGAAGGCCGCCTCGAGGACCAGGCATGCTACGAGGAGTAAAAATCCCTTCATGACCACCTCCGGCGTTTGCGCTCGGCTTCTCATACGCGGGAGGCGCGTGGTCTATTTCAGCGGGCGGCGGTCGCGTTTGGGCCCCCCCTCTCTCGGCCGGGGCCGAGAGGGCCTCAACGGGCTCGGGGAAGAGGCCCTCGCCGCGGCGCTCCGCGGCGGCAGGGCGCGGAACGGCTACGAGAGGTCCGAGGCGAGGTCGGCTGCGAGCGCGGCCCGCTGCTCGGCGGTGAGGTCGGCCTCGAGCGCGAGCGCGGGCAGGTCGCACCCCACCGCCACCGGGACCACCCCCCCGACGTCGAACTTCAAGTACTGCACCGAGGAGAGGCGCTCGTCGCCGACCTGGCGCCGGTCGTAGACCGGCCGGACGCGGCGCCCGTCGGGGAGCTTTAGGAAGAGGTGATCGGGGAGCCCCAGCCAGGCCCTGAGCTTCCGGTCGCGCTCCTCCACGTCCTCGATCTCGATGAGGAGGGCGCAGCCGAGCTCGCCCGGCTTGCCGAGGAGCTCGTTGTAGGTGTCGAGCTCGTGGCGGATCTCCTCCTCGCGGTAGAGGCGCTCCACGCGCACCATCTCCAGGATCTGGTAGCGCACGGTCTCGGCGTTCTCGAAGAGGAAGGTGAGGGCTTCGCCGAGGTGCACCCGCCGCACCCTCTTCGCCTCGAGCACGGCGGGTCTCAGGGCGGCCCGCTGCTCGTCGTAGCTCTTGAGGTCCAGGATCTCCTCGCGCGCGACCTTCCTCATGGGGTGCCCTCCGGCGAGGCGGCGAGGTCCCTGAACCCGTCCTCGCGGTAGGCGCGGGCCAGGATGGAGAAGGGGTGGAGCGGGCGGCGGCCGGCGTGCTGCGCGAACTGCAGCGCGGCGAGGGGGCAGTCGGTGGCCCACACCTGCGCGTCGGCCGCCCGCATGCCGTCGAAGGCCTTCTGGCCGATGCGCTTCGAGGCCTCGAAGCCCGGCACGGTCATGGCAAAGGTGCCGTCGTGGCCACAGCACTCCATCACGGTGGCCGCCACCGTCACCCCCGGGATCTTGCGCAACAGGTCGCGCCCCTTGAAGCCCACCGCCTGGGCGCGCAGGTGGCAGGGCGCGTGGTAGGCGACCCGGCCGCCCGGGGGGGTGCTCCTGAAGCCCTGGTTGAAGCGCGGCTCGTCGCGCAGGCCCCACAGGAACTCGGAGGGGTCCATCACCGCGCCCGCCAGCCGCTCGGCGCGCTCCCGGTCTGGACCCTCGAGGAGGTGCGGCCACTCGCGGCGCATCATCATGGCGCAGGTGGGGTTCACCGCCAGCACCTTGGCGCCCTTCTCGACGTAGGGGAGGAGGAGGTCGAGGTCCTGGTGGGCCTGCCTTCGCAGGGAGGCGAGGTCGCCGTGCTCCCAGGCCGGCATGCCGCAGCAGGCGAGGCCCCGGACGACCCTCACGTCCACCTTGGAGGCGCGCAGCACCTCGAGCACCTCCTGCCCGAGCTCGGGCTGGTTGTGCTCCACGAAGCAGGTCTGGAAGAGCACCGCCTCGCCGCCCGGCTCGCGCGAGACGAGGCCCTGCTTTTCGGCCCAGGCGTCGAAGGGCTCCCGGGCGAAGTCGGGCAGGAGCTTGTCGCGGTGGATGCCGACCACCTTCTCCATGAGGACCCTGAGGGGCCGGATGCGGTTCGCCGCGTTGGCGAGGCCGAAGGAGGCGCGGGCGAGCTTCGCGGCGCGGTCCGGGTCGCCGAGCACGCGCTCGCGCAGCGAGCTCCCCCGCTCGCGCAGGTGCACGGCGTCGTAGCGGTGGACGAGCTTCGGGAAGTCGAGCTGGAACTCGTGCCCGTCGCGGGGCGTGTAGGGACACTGGACCTCGCACAGCTTGCACTGGAAGCAGCCGTCCATCACCGCCCGCACGTCGGTCTCCGTGAGGCGGTTCACGTCGCCGTCGTACCTCTCGTCGAGCATCGAGAAGAGGGTCGGGAAGCTGTCGCAGTACTTGAAGCACATGCGGCAGCCATGACAGATCTCGAAGGCCCGGCGCACCTCACCCGCGAGCGCCTCCGGCTCCCAGTAGCGCGCGTCGGTGGGGTCGTAGCTCAGGCCCGGGGTCGGCTGGTACGAGATGCGCTTCTCGGTCGTGCCCATGGTGTCCCTCCTTGAGTTCCACCCGCCCCACCCGCTCGGGGTGGGGCGGGCTCGTGGCCAGGCTCCCAAGAGCGCCCGCGGCCGCGACGGGCCGCGGTGACGAGAGCCCTGCTAGGAGATCACGCCCAGCATCTTCTGGAAGCGCCCGGCGTGGGACTTCTCGGCCTTGGCCAGGGTCTCGAACCAGTCGGCCACCTCGGCGAAGCCCTCCTGGCGGGCGGTCTTGGCCATGCCCGGGTACATGTCGGTGTACTCGTGGGTCTCCCCGGCGATGGCGGCCTTGAGGTTGAGGCTCGTGTCCCCGATGGCGAGCCCGGTGGCCGGGTCGCCCACCGACTTCAGGAAGTCGAGATGCCCGTGGGCGTGGCCGGTCTCGCCCTCGGCCGTCTCGCGGAAGTTCGAGGCGACCTCGGGGTACCCCTCCACGTCGGCCACCTTCGCGAAGTACAGGTAGCGTCGGTTCGCCTGCGACTCGCCGGCGAAGGCGTCCTTC